>JBAXMY010000091.1:0-3776 GCA_037134055.1 archaeon | reverse complement strand
TTATCGATAGATTAATCTGTTTTACATTCCTTAAGTTTATTTTAACTACCCCGTAGTAACACATAGAAAGCCTTAAATATGCTTATATATCTGGGATTATTATGGGAAACATGGCTGAAAGAGATTACACTGGCGAGAAGATTGGTTATGGATCTAATTATGTTGCGGATAATTCGATTGCAGCCGGAGGAAAACTTGGCGGTTTAGAGGCTAAGACGGCTTTGGCAGGATATGATCAGAGCCTCGTGCAGAAAGTTATGGGTCTCAAAGATAGAAGTATGGCTAATCTGAAGAAATCTTTTACTCTTATAGAACTCTTAGTAGTTATAGCAATCATTTCTATATTAGCTGGATTATTGACGCCTGCACTAAGCTCAGCCAGGGAAAGTGCAAGAAGAACGCAGTGCGTGAACAATCTCAAGCAAATCGGACTTGCCACGCAGATGTACGCGAATGAAAACAGCGACAAGTTTCCTGTTGACGCAGGTGTGGCAACTGGTAATCTTCTTTGGGATGGTACAACCACTAGGCACTATGGAATATTACTTTTAACTGGACAACCCTTAAAGAGTCAAGGCGCATTGTTCTATTGTCCATCACAGAAAAACATATACACTAAAGATGCTGTCGATACAGGTATTCAGAATTTTGGAATACCTGGACTTAATTCTGCTTGTCCTTATTATCTCAGAAGTCCAAAGGACTTTGGAGGACCCCAAGGCACTGCTAATGTTGTTGGTGGATCGCAGGCGTTGATTGCAGATGCATATTCGACCACTGGAGCAAAAACTAAAAATCATAAACCTGGTGTCGATGTGTTGTACTCAGATAACCATGCAAAATTTGTGAATATACAGATAGATCCCTTCGCTTTGGTTGGTGCGTCTGGATCAAATTCTTGGTCTTATTTAGACAGTAATCAGTGAAAACTCTCATAATTTATCTAGTCATTATTTTGTTTGTTATATTACTCTTATTTTAGTAATCAAAACTCTTTTATACGCTTATAATGTATATAGATTATGGATAAAAAGCAGGTTTGGATTACTGTTTTAGCAGGGGTTGTTTTGATTGCAATGGTTTTTGTTGCATTGCATAACGCTAAGGTTTTAGGATTTGTAGCGTATAATGGGGGCAGTGATATTTTTTGCGGCTCAACTATAAATTCTGCTTCTTCTTTAGAATATGATCCATTATGTGATAATGATGTCGGCGATCCTTCTACAGATGGTGGAACGTTATCTCTTGCAAATATACTCTTAAACTGTAGGGGACACCAAGTTCTGGGAAACGGTTTTGCAGGACATTTCGGTATTAAGACTTCTTCTAGTGCAGACAGTTCGTCTATTTATAATTGCAGAGTCTCTACTTTTAGCAATGGTTTAAATATCTCTTCAAATAACGTTCAGGTTATTGATTCGGCAGTAGACCCTGATAATACTAAAGAAGTTTTCATCTCCCCATCAAAAAGTGCGACCTTCCTTAATGTAACCTTTACCGAATCAGGAAACAAAATTGTGCGAAGCACGGGCGCCACACTCACTGTCCAGGAATACGTGGTCGTAAATGTGACAAACACGACTGGTGGAGCTGTAGGTGGTGCGAGTGTTGAAGTATATAACGGGAGTACTGGGGCTTCCGTGCTGACTGGAATGACAGGATCCAATGGACTTGCATATTTCAATGTGACAAGGCAATATTGGACTGACTCAGCCAACTTTAATTTCACATATTTTGTAAATGCGTCGAATGCAAGTCTTGCATTGTCTGGAAATAGTTCTGGAGTCAGTTTGACAAAGAATGTCTTGAATGTTGTGAATTTGAATATAACTGCATTACCAGACACAACGTCTCCTCTAGTCACAATACAAAGTCCATCCGGAGCATACACAACTACTGGAGTGACGATTAACATAAGCACGAATGAAGCAGGAGTATGTAATTACTCTATAGATGCCGGGCTAACTAATTATACAACTACTGCAAATGCGAGCAATACCGGATTCAATTCTACATTTACTGGAACGGATGGAGTTTCATATACATTGAAGGCATACTGTTGGGATTCTGCTGGGAACTATAATGGAACAGTAACGAGTACGTTCAATATTGCAGTTCCTGCCGTTGTTGTGACGCCACCGCCAAGTTCGGGTGGGGGTGGAACGTGTGGAGATTATAGTTGGACACTTGGTTCATGGAGTTCGTGTGCGAATGGAACACAGATTCGAACTGGAACTTCCAATTGTGGGAGGTCGAAGACTGAGAGCCAAAGCTGTGGCATCATTTGTGCAAATCAATGTTCAGTTATTGGCAGGTCATGTGATGGAAATAGCATTTCGACTTGTAATGTTAATGAACAAGGGTGTTATGTTGTGAGTAAGGAAGATTGTGGTGCTGATTTAATGTGTTCATCTGGGCGTTGCGTCGAACTAAATAAGTCTGTGATTGTGAAAGAGAATGTTGATAGTGCCAAGTCAAGTGATATTGGAAATAATGTTCTTCCAGCTATTGGGACGGGGCTGGCTAAGATAAGACCGAGCAATTTTATTCCACATGGAGATATTCCTGCAGCTGTAGTCGATACTGCTGCTGGAACTGCGGCTGTGGCTGTGGTTGCTGGTGCTGGATGGGCAGCATGGATGTGGCTTGCAGTATTATTCTTGCCATTGTTTGCTGTGAAGCTTCGACATTATTCAATTTCCGTCTTTGACTCTGGAAATGGATTGAGAATGTTTGATAATAAGGGCAAGGTTGATGAAATGCGATTGGTTAGATTGCTTGCTGCGCTTCAACAACAGTTTGGAACAATGGTTCTTGCTGAAAAGACTGCCGAAGGAATGAAGTACCTTGTGCATTCTGGATTCTTGGAAGTAAGAACGGACGGATTGTTTATAATTACTGGGCATTTCTCAAAGGCTAAGGATTCTCAGGAATTCGAAAATGCCCTTCGAGGTGTGCTTCGAGGATATTCCAATAGGATTCCTGTGCTAAAGCAAATTGAAAGGGCTTCAATAATTGGAGCATGGAGAGCACTAATGAGAGAAAGGAGGAGCAAACACGAGCTTGAGAAGCTTGCATTTTGATAATAGTGAGGGTGGAAAGGTTTAAATATCGTTATAACAATGTTATAACATGGAAATAACAAAGAAGATTGTTAAGGTTGGAAATTCTGCAGGCATACTGGTACCTAGGGCATGGTTGAATGGTGTGGCTAGGGTTGAGTTGGTGGAGAAGCCTATTAGCATAAAACAGGATGTAATTGAATTGCTGGGGGAGGATTTGACTGATGTTTTAGGAATATATTTAGTGGGGAGTTACGCTCGAGGGGATGAAACTGTAGAGAGTGATGTGGATGTGCTTGTGATTACTAATCATGTGAAGAAAAAAATCATTTCTGGGAAGTACAGTATCCTGTTGGTTACAAAGACAGATCTTGAAGATGCATTGAAGAATGATGTCTTACCTCTTTTACCTATGATTTATGAATCTAAAGCTTTGTTAAACTTAGAACTCCTGGATAAATACAAGAAAATTGAGATTAATCATAAAAACTTGGGGTGGCACATTAGTTCTACGAGAAAGATGTTAAATATGATTAAAGAAGAAATAGAAGATTCTGCTGGAAATGCCTTGGGCGATGCAGTTGCATACTCATTGATACTCAGATTAAGGCAGGTTTACATGATTGATTGTATCATTAATGGAAAGAAATGGGGTAAGAAGGAGTTTTTAGGTTTATTGAATTCTGTTTCAGGTTCTACAGAGGCATATGATGG
>JBAXMY010000090.1:0-3798 GCA_037134055.1 archaeon | reverse complement strand
AATTCAGTTTGGTTTGCTAAAATGCAAGCAACCCTGAAAGTCTATCCTTTTACCATCAACAATAAAAGTGAAATAGAAAAGTATATTTTATCTACGGGCTTTGCAGGAGTTAAGCTTAATGAAAATATTTCTCCAGATTATGTAAAGTTTTATTTTATTTCCAGATCATTTAATGAAGAAAAAGATAAACTATGTACTGGTTCAACACAAGTTGGGATAAATAATAGTTTTATTGCTAAAATGAAAATTAAAATACCCTTTTCAAACGGAAAACCCGACCTAAAAGAACAAGAAAGAATTGTTTCAATCTTAGAAAAAGCAGAAAAAGTCAAAGCGAAAGGAGAAAATAGTGAAAAGTTACTGGATGAATATTTGAATAGCGTTTTTAATGAGATGTTTTACAATAAGAGGTTTGAAAATGTGGTGTTAAAGAAGGTTTGCGATAAGATAACTGATGGCACTCATTTTTCTCCTCCAAATTTTGAAAAGGGCGATTTTCCGTATATAACTGCAAAGAACATAAAAAAAGACGGGATAGATCTCACTAACTTAACCTATATTGATAAAAATTCACATAAAAACATCTTTCAAAGATGCAATCCAGAAATAGGAGATGTGTTATACATTAAAGATGGTGCCACTACTGGAATTGCGGTTGTTAATAACCTTCTCTTTGAATTTAGTTTGCTTTCCAGTGTAGCTCTCCTTAAACCAAATAAGAAAATGCTCTTAGGAGAATATCTTGTTGCAGCCTTAAATTCTCCCGCGGTTTATCAAATAATCAGAAAGGATATGGGCGGGGCGGCAATAACGAGACTTACCCTAACTAAGATTGAGAAAATAAAAATTCCCCTTCCTCCACTTCCAATTCAGCAAAAATTTGCAAAGATTGTTGAGCACGTTGAAGGATTAAAAGAAAATGTTAAAAAAACTAAACAAAACTCAGAAGAATTATTTAATTCTTTGATGAGTAAAGCATTTAAGGGAGAGTTGTAATAGAATAATATGCTACACACAGAATTAAAATCAAAGATAAGAAAGTTATGGGATAAATTCTGGAGCGGAGGAATTAGTAATCCTCTTCAGGCAATTGAACAAATATCTTACCTAATTTTTATGAAGAAGTTGGAAGATAAGAGTGTACTTGAACAACAGAATGCTTCTCTAAAAGGAATTAAGTTTAAATCAATATTCCAAGGACACGAAAATTGTAAATGGTCGGTTTGGAGTGAATATTCCTCCGATAAAATATTATCTCACGTGCGAGATGTAGTATTTCCATTTATGAGAGAATTGGGTGATGAAGACTCGTTATATTCTAAATATATGAAAGATGCGAGTTTTTCTTTACCTACAGCATCTCTATTGATTGAAGCAGTCAATATAATCAATGATTTACACATAAAAGAACAAAATCAAGACACCCAGGGAGATATTTATGAATATTTGCTGAGCGAACTGTCAACAGCCGGTAAGAATGGACAATTTAGAACTCCAAGACATATAATTCAAATGATGTTGGGACTTGCAAAACCTGAACTTGGTGATAGAATTTTAGATCCTGCTTGCGGAACAGCTGGTTTCTTAGTTAATGCTTATGAATATATTCTAACAGCAAATCAAAAGAATGGAGTAAGTACGCTAACTCCTCAGAAAAAGAAGATACTTGATGAAGAAACATTATATGGATATGATATTGACCGAACAATGGTTAGAATTGCGGTAATGAACTTAATGATGCACGGAATAACAAATCCAAAGATTATGGGTGAAGATACTCTATCAAAGAGATATAATGAAAAAGGAACCTATGACTTGATTGCCGCGAACCCGCCATTTAAAGGTTCTATAAATGAAAGTGAGAAATCAGATGACTTGACAATAAGTACAAGCAAAACAGAACTATTGTTTTTAGAACTGATGTATAATTCTCTTTCAGTCGGTGGAAGATGTGCAGTTATTGTTCCAGATGGCGTTTTGTTTGGTAATTCAAATGCTCATCAATCAATAAGAAAGCTATTATTAGAAAAATGCAGATTAGATGCAATCATTTCTATGCCTTCAGGTATATTCAAGCCATATGCAGGAGTTTCAACAGCAGTCCTATTCTTTACAAAGGGTGAGCCTACAGAAAAGGTCTGGTTTTATGATATGGAAGCAGACGGTTATAGTTTAGATGATAAAAGAACACCGCAGCCAGATAAGAATGATATTCCAGACATTTTAGAACGATTTGAGAAACGTTTCAAGGAAGATAACAAAGACAGGTCTAAGAAAGACTTCTTTGTTCCAATTGCAGAGATAAAGGCTAATGATTTTGACTTATCTATCAACAAATATAGAAAGGAAGTAGAAATTGAGGCCAATCATAGGAATAGTAAGGTAATTATAAAGGAAGCTCTAAAAGAAGTCAAGGAATTGGCTGAAGGTTTAGAGGAATTAAATAAATTAGTATAGGGCGTTGGTTGTTTTCTAATCGTCCGGTTGGGGCGTAACACC
Source organism: archaeon (assembly GCA_037134055.1). Lineage (GTDB taxonomy): Archaea > Nanobdellota > Nanobdellia > Pacearchaeales > GW2011-AR1 > JBAXMY01. The sequence goes on along the minus strand of JBAXMY010000090.1, from coordinate 1,299 downwards.
TTCTTGACGGATTAAGAGGGTGTAATCTTTATACAAGATTACTTATTGTTATTCTATATTCATCGAACTATTTAAGATTTTCCTTTTATTCATGAAAGCCTAAATCAGCACAAACTTTATTAGTTATAAATGGCAAGAATGGTTTGAGCTTATTAACTAGCCCCATATATCTATCAAATAAATCTCTTTTTGATAAATCTCTGTTTTGTTCAGATTTAATAGATGATATCTCCCTACTCACTGCACTCATATCTTTTTCCAATTGAGAGAGCACAGGGTTAAATCTAAACCCTTTCATTGATGCGACATAAATATCATCTAAATGGGAGTTAATTCTACCAGTTGGCCGTCCATTTTTCAAGAAAAAATTTTTTACATTACCTATCAGATAAACAAACTTCACCCCTCCAGCAAGAGTATCTCTCCTTACTTCTTTAACTTGTTGAGAAAAAGATAGGCCTTTGGCGAAAGAATATCTTAGAGCGTCTGAATCCACTCCCGTAGCAACTAAATTCTCAGTAATCCATCCATTTTCTCCACCACCCTCTGGGTTGATTTTATTGTAAACTAATACTTCCTTAGTTAATGGTTTTTTATGAACTGCTGCTTCAGAATAAAAACCGAGCAAAATATATCTTGCAAGTTCCTTTTCAGATGAAGCCATCAGATCGATATCCCCCATACAATATGCTCCACCCATATTTACCACGGTAAATATAGGGGATATTGCTTCTCCGCCAAAGGGATTATCTGCAGCATAAACTCTTGGTTTAGACACCCTTATTGGCTCTTTGCTCTGGTCAATCATTCTAAGAAACTCGCCTTTAGCTCTATCTGGATAAAACTTAATGCATTCCGCTATTGCCTTTAAATCTCTTTCGGCCGCGATCTTTTTTACATCCATATAGAACCCCTCATCTTTTTTTATAAGAAATCCTTGTTCGCCTAGTTCTTTGAAAACTTCTTGAGACTTTGCAATGGCGAAAGGCGTACAATCTAACATCTCTCCGCTAAAAGAGACATTTAATTTATCTCTTAAATTTGTCTTTGCAATCCACTCATGAGTATATCTTTCAAGATCCAAAATTGTTCCGTTGAGGCCCAGATTCTCCGCTCTTTTTCCTAAAGCATTTAAACTATGTTTGTGACAAACAACTTCTTTTCCCAGGTATCCAGAATTAAATCTGGCACTTATATCGAGAAGAGTATGGAAGTAAGCATAACCTATTGGGAGGTCGCCACGATATATGCCACATGGGGGATTAATTATATTGTGTTTCATAGATTTAGATCAAGCCA
>JBAXMY010000089.1:0-3816 GCA_037134055.1 archaeon | reverse complement strand
ATGACACTTTCACCAGAAGAAATAGCAGACCTCAAAAATCAACTCAAAGGCCAGATACAGCACTTGCCTGAAGATAAAAAAGCAGAAGCAATTAAACAAATTGACGAACTTTCCACAGGAGCCTTGGAAACAATGCTTAAACAGCAGCAGGAAAGACAGGGCAATCAGGAAGGACCACAAAAAACAATTTTTAGAATGATTATTGACAAAGATATAAAGTCAACGGAAGTTGCAGAAAACGACTTTGCACTTGCCGTTCTAGACATAAATCCCATATCGCCGGGACATTCAATGATTATTCCTAAAACAGTTGTAACTGAAGCCGATAAAATGCCTCGCATGGCCCAGGAATTAGCAAAAACACTTGGAGAGAATATAATTTCAAAACTAAAGGCAAAATCCTTTGATACCCATACGGAAAATAAATTCGGAGAATTTGTTATTCATCTCATACCAGTTTATGATAAACCTCTTGCTCTTACTTCACCTAGACAACCCTCCAAACCTGAAGAACTTTTAAAAATAGCCGAAAAAATAAAGGTAATTGTGAAACCTAAGGTAGAAAAAATTAAAATAAAGAAAGTAAAAACGCCACCAAGTCAAATTTTAAAACTTCCAAGAAGAATAGCATAATCGCAAATGCAATCAAAAATGCCGGAACGAACGGAACTCCCTGTTTAACATCTATGGATTTACCATATTGCCTCAGGAGTTTTATGTCTTTCCAACTTAAACCATGAACCGTCTTCCTGATAATCCTATTTCCAACTTTTATGTCTGAAAGAATCCAGTCTCCTTCGGTCAGTTTGCCCGCAGACACTTTAACAATCATACATTCATCCAATGCTTTCAAATAAATAAACAAGAAAGCAACAAACAGAGCAAATAATCCGAAATAAATTGCAAATTGGAAACTTTTGAAAACTAAATCAAACAAAATAAAGAAGATAATAGAAACAAAAAGCAGGATGTACAACTTCTTCCAATAAAATTTGAATTTGATAACAAACTTCTTCATATTTTGAGAAACAATATACACACTATACACTAAACTGTAAACTGCCCCTACGGCAAACAATACAAATACAAATACCAGCACCTTAAACAACACATCCGTCCATCCCACATAGGGCAGGATTGCCCCAATACCCATAAGCAACTTTGCATCTCCACCGGCAAACACTTTAGAATAATAGAATGCATTCGCAATGACAAAACATAGTGCGAATCCAGCTAACCCATATAAGATAAACATCCAATTTCCAGTTGCGGATGAATATACGATTCGGTATGCAAGAGCGAATGCAATCAAACTAAAACTGAGCCAATTTGCAACCTCTCTTTTCTTTAAATCCTGAATACTTGCAAATATCAAATATACCAAAGCCAAAGCAAACAGAAAGTAATATTCATTCATGTCCAATCAAGAAATTCCAGGTTTAATAATCTTAACCCTTTGAGTTATTAGGATTGTTTGACAGAGTTATATTACTTGACCTATGCGCTCCGCCTTTCTTAAACCGATTAAATCGAGCCTTAGACTTCTTATCATTCTTATTCTTTCTTCGTTCAGAAAATCCGTAGTCCATTTTAAGAATTAGGCTGCAACATTAACAACACAGCAAGCCTTCAAACCATTAAGATTGTCTGTCTTTGTGTCCTGCACGCTAGATATAAAATCTTTCTCATTTACATCGCAGGCAGCTTTCCAGACACCAGTATTAACAAGTCCTCCAACCAAATTCACCTTCTGATCTACACACGTCTTCTTCTTTGCACCATATTCTACACATAGCTTTCCATTCAGTCTCAATGCATCAAAATCCTTAGAGGATAACTTTGCACACTCAAGTAAAGCAACATCTGCTGCGCAAGATAATGGTTTGACGTTATCATCTTTCAACCTAGTATCTTCACAATTAACCTCTTCCTTAACTCCACTTACCGTTACAGACTTAAAAGAACAGTAATCTACTGACAATCCAGAACTAGCAGATACTCCACATGCCTGCTTTACAGTTTCCAAATCCTGCCCTGGTAAGAATTTAAACTTTCCAAATACTGTATCCCAACCCATGGTAAATCCAATTATAACCAATACAACTACCACAAGTCCAAGAATCAATAGAAGCATGGTAGTAAGAGTAACTCCCTCTTGTCCCTTTTTATTTCCCCTTATCATGTCATACCTAATCCTAGGATATTTATAAACCTTATTGCCCAAGCGTTTGCTTAATAATTATGCTTTTCAGTTCCCCATTAATGAAGTATTGCCTACTTTCCATCGTTACTTCGCTTCCCGAAACGGATACTTTGAAATTAGGAAGTCTGGAAGATATACATGCCTCTGCCGTCTCGCTCTTTCCACACCCAGTAACTGCATTTCCAATTGTATCAAAACTGTGTAATCCTATTTCATCAAGTCCAATTTTGACCTCTGTTTTTCTAAAATAGAATATTCTAAGAGCCGCTTCAAAAACAGATCCTCCAGGTTTCATGAAATCAAAGACTCCAAACGCCCAGGATTCCTTCTTCACACCTTCAAGTATCTTTCCACTTGAAAACAGTATTTCATCCTTCAATCCAATTGTTAAATTATTACCTTTGCTAGACAAAATAAATACCCTACTTTCTTCACCGCCGATAATGCTATCTATCTCTCCAGAAAATTTATCCTCAAAGTTCTTTTGTTTAATACCCAGGCCATCTTTGCTAGAAACAACTTCATAATATGTCGAGACGGCTCTATTGTATATCATTTCCTTCTCCGCTGTCTGAATTATATCTTCCTTGGCTATCGCTTCTCCAACAAACGAAGCATCTGAAATCTTAACATCGATTTTATCAGAACTTTTATAAAAACTAAATAAAGCCGTTGAAACTAAAATTAGTACCATGAATACAAACAAAGTTACTGCCACATCTCCTTTTTTATTCATTATTCAGCATTACCTCCAGAAAGAAAATTAATTTTAATTCCGTCTTCATTATTTAAATATGCATAATTAAATCCATTGTTTGCAATATTCTTCAACAGTCTATTGCAAACCTCTCTTATTCCCGAGTCATATAACTCATCCCGATTACATCCTCTACTAAATGCACCAACAGTCGACAATGGATTTTCCTTTGAAGTTCCCGTCAAACATATGACATAACACACATTTTCACCAAAAAATGAATTCAAATACCCTTTCAAACCAGAAATTCCCTTAAACTCATTCTTCTTCTCAGCTCTAAGGAATGAGTATACATCCGTCTTCTGTTCATTGTATACGACTTCAGAATATAAGAATGAATTCATCTCCCTGAATCCTTTCCCAGTCCCATTTTCAGAAACTAGGAGAAGCGAATCCTTGCTAAATACACTTTTACTAGCGGTAAACACTCCAGTAAAGAATAAAAACATGAATAGAATGAAAAAGATTATCAAAAATGCTGGAAACCAAGTTAATGTTGTTCCAATTTGCCCTTTTTTTCCTTTTTTATGCTCCATTATTTGCAGGCGTTAGCCTACCTCCAAATTGATTTGATCCCACCAATACTTTTAATTCCGCTTTTCTCAACTCAGGGTATAAAACTAGAACTTCCTCAGAGTTATTAACACATCTAGGGTAATTCTTCGAGAGTTTAGTCAGCTCGCAATCCTTTTCTATTTCCGCTCTTCCCTCACTCCTATTCAATACGCTCTTTCCGTCCATATATAATTCAAACTTAAAGAAAAAATCACTTCCAGTCGCAAAGAGAAGTTTATCCAGATCACACCTACTGAAGATATCGACACTTTTGTTAAAGTATTGAACATCGATAGTCCCC
>JBAXMY010000088.1:0-3850 GCA_037134055.1 archaeon | reverse complement strand
CTGCGGAAGAGAATAGACATGTTTTTAAATTAAATAGATGTATGATGAACATGATAAAAGAGGGTTATGTGAATAGAGCCTATAGGAGATATTCCTTTGGAACTATGGTGATTTTTATGTTATTTGCAATGGGGCTTGCTTCTGCAAGTGTTAATTTGACTAATGTAAATGTAAATGTAAACTATCTTCCGGGAGACACGATTTCTGGAAAGATAAACATTAGTTTTACCAATGAATCCATTAGCTCCATTCTGAGAAGCAACTTTAAGGGCAATACGAGTGTTCTCGACTTTTTAATAAATAATTCATTGCAAGAAATAAAAGATTATAACTGCACAACGGTAAAGTGTGAGTCTGATTATGCCATTGCCAGTGAAATAGATACTTCTTCCGGAACGGGATCATTTGAGATATTGGAGGGAAGATCAAAGGTTATCGGATTTAAGATTGTCAGTCCAGATAGGGTTGCAGGCATCTCATTTGTTAATTTGACCATAACCACTAATGCGATACCTTCATGTTTTAAGCAAATGGTATTGGAAATATTGGGAAACAGTGACTTGTCCTTACAGAGCTCTCAATATGGAGAGGTGTGTGAGTTTTATCATAGAGGTAGTTTTAATGAAGGACTGAGTGATGTTAGCTATAGTAATTTTATTGTGGGCAAGACGGGATATTGTGAAAAGATGACATTACCACCTGCACCCGCATATGCCATTGGAGCTAGACTAAATAAGAGTTCTGGAGTTGAGAGTGAGATGAAGGCTTATTTATACAGAGAAGATGGGAGCTCTGCCAGTTGTATCTTGCCCAGTGTTACATCTGATTTTGCACAGGTTTCGTGTGTCGTAAATTATTCTAGCAGAAGTGTTCAGGAGTATTATGTTTGTGTTGCAGACACTGGAGACAGTAGAGGATATTCCATAAGAATTGAAAGATCTGGAAATATGTCGGGCATAACACAAGATAGGATGGGAGAATTGAATTCGACCGTTGACTACGATATATTTGCAAGAACAATGCAGTTCACTAACTTTGGGGCTAGTATCAATACTTCTCTTGCAGGTTATATTAATGATTACATTGCTAGCAAATATGATGGATATTGTTCTAAAGGGTGCATAATTCCATTTAAATTTAATTCTGGACAAAATATGACTGTGAATGTTGCCAATGTTAAACTTACCTATTTGGAAAGTGGAGGAATACCCTCTCCGATCAATACAATCTACCTGCTGAATAATGTTCAACCAAAAGTTAATTCGAGAATGACTGAGTTGGATTTGTCCAAGGCAGGATTTGTAATTCCATTTAATTCTACTGATTCCATATTAAAACTTTTCTTGAATGATGTACAATTTGGCAATTCCACTCCATTGAACATAACTAGAGGATTTTATTTTGACATGAGCCCAAGATTTTCTCTCATAGGAACAGATAGTGTATTCAAATTGACATCTACGGAAGAAATTGTTAGTGCTAGTTGGAAATTTAGCGATGGAACTAGCGATACTTCGCAGGGAAATAGTATCACCCATAGATTTGGCGCTTCCAATACCTATTCGGTAGATGTTGAGGCACAAAGTAAGTCGGGAAAGACAAGCAGAAGAGTGTTTGAGGTATTAGTTGGAAATCCTAAGGATTCTGCAAATTATCTTATCGGAAGATATGAAAAAAGGATTAATAATTTGTCTGCACAGATGGGGGTATATGCTGCTTGGCTTTCGAATGAGATAGACAAAAAATTAAAGATTCAGGATTTGAATATGAGTGTTGTAAGATTTAAAGAGGCCTATGCACAATCAACGACGAATGAACAATTTACGAAACTTGTTGATGACCTGCTTGCTTTGAAAATACCCTATGCCGTTAGCTCAAGTAGTATAATTACTGCTCCAATGCTCGTAAGCCTTGAGAGCATTGATCCAACGGGAATACTTACCATATCTGGCAAGACGGAGATAACGGAAAGTCAGAAAACAAGCACAAGAAATGCGATTATGGGTTGGGAGAATGATTTTTACAATCCTGACGTGAGTATTGAAACAATAAGCTTATACTATGAAGATACCATAAGTGATTTATTTACAAGAGTAAAGGTTAGTGGGGCTCCTAAACAGGCAGAGGTGCATGATGTTTATTTGGTATTAAATTATCCTCTCGATGCCATAAGATTTGCTGAATCATATTCTGAAAAAGCAATTGGAATGAATAGTTATATTAATGTTGGGACGACAAATAATTTTGAATTTCTACTTCCTGGAAAAGTGGGAATTGAAAATCTTGGAGTATACGTGACTCCCGATACCAAAACACTTGAAAGTTATCAGACTGAAATAACACCTGCATCACAAAGTTCGAACTGGGGAATTGCAACAATCTGGGTATTGGTGATTATTGTTCTTGCTTTGATAGCCTACATAATCATGCAGGAATGGTATAAGAGAAAGTATGAATCATACCTATTCAAAAATCCTCAAGATTTGTATAATGTTATAAACTTTATTTATAATTCAAGAAGTTCTGGAATTGTTGATGAGGATATCCGGAAAAGACTTTCTGGAAATGGATGGAAGAAAGAACAAATTACCTATGCATTTAATAAAATAGATGGAAATCGAACTGGGATGTATGAAATTCCATTGCTAAAGTTCATTGATAATAAAAAAGTCAAAACGGAAATCGAAAATAGACAGAAAAAACCTGTGGACGCAAGATTTATTAAAGGCAACTATCTAGGAACAAAATGATAAAAATATTGAGGGATTTCACAAAGAGGATGTTTAGGGCTTTTTTTAAGAGCAAGGAGAATATTAAAATAGGATTCTATGGCCCTCCAAATGCTGGAAAGACTAGCCTGGCTAATAGGATATGTAAGGATTGGACTGGAGAAGAAATTGGTGCCGTTAGCAATGTACCACATGAAACTAGGCATGTTCAATTCAAGGAGAAGGTAGAAATAACACACAAGGGTAAGAAACTTGTTTTCAAAATGGTTGACACGCCGGGCATTGCAACAAGGATAGACTATGAAGACTTCTTGAAATTTGGAATGAAGAGAGGAATGGCTAAGAAAAGAGCAAAGGAAGCAACCCAGGGAATCATTGAGTCCATACAGTGGCTTAACGACATGGATGCGGTAGTCGTTGTTATTGACGCATCGGAAAATCCATTTTCACAGGTGAATATTACCATTATAGGAAACATAGTTGCCAGAAAGATACCTTTATTAATCGTTGGCAATAAGATAGATTTGAAGAAGGCGGACCTGAAAAAGGTTGAATCTGCCTTCCCAGACTATGAGGTGGTTGGAATTTCAGCAAAAGAGGGAATAAACATGGAGGAGTTTTACGAATCCTTGTTTAGAATATCGAAAAAGATTTAAAATGACTGGGAAAAAAATAAAGGGGCTGAGTCTACAGGTGTTGCCTTACTCAGAGGTTCATAATTTATCAATATCTGAGAGGGTTAAGAAAATATTAGATTTGGTATTGGCCAACAAGATTGTTATTCTTCATGGAAGGCTTAGATCTGAAGAAGAGGCAAGACTCATTGAGGACACCATGGCTCTGGTAGATCATGTGAAGAACTTCAAAGGAATTGAACTTGCAGTTATAGAACCAGATTTGAAAGATAAGAATGTCATAGTCAGATGGAGGCATGGTATTGCTAAGAGACTTGTGGGAGATAACAGCGCAATTACCATTATTGGCCCCGCATCTGTTATAAAGGAAATAAAGAGAGACCCTAAGAAGATTGAGCTGTTCTTGAGTTAATTAGGATAAATTTATTAATGCCGTTTGTGGTTTAACATTATGCCCTACAAATGTGTAAATTGCTCTGCAATAAT
>JBAXMY010000087.1:0-3861 GCA_037134055.1 archaeon | reverse complement strand
ATACCTATTCACATCCCTAGTCAATTCATCAAAATATTCCTGCGTATCTACCAATGGTTTTTTATTCGCAGTCACAATACCATAAGTTGTATTGTTTATAATCTCAGATTGAAAGTACACCATAAAATCATCCAGCGCCGTAACATCCACGAAAGCCAAATGTTTTCTATCAAGGCTCTTCTTTTTTGCGAGAGTAATCAAATCCATCAAAAATTCGTTTTCTTCTCCACCCTTCCTATTTAAAGAGAAGTTCATTGCCTGTTTGTAACCTATGCCTTCATGATCATATAGAACTCGATTGCTTGATGCCAAACCTACAATTCTTGAAGGATTATCGTGTTTTCTTGTATCCCAATCTCTTCTTTCAAATATTTGTTGTATTAGTCTTCCTCCGACTTTTCCAGTTGCACCCATGATAAATATGTCTTGAACCATATCAAACCAGTACAACGCCAGTTTAAATTGATTATGATGACAAAAGATATATAAAACGAAAATGCTCATACTATATATGGTGCAAGAGGTGTTAGTTGGAATTAGTCTTATTATTGGGATTGCAGCCATTCTAGCCATCTTTGCCAGAGTAATAAAACAACCACCACTCATATCATATCTCATCACTGGAATTATTGTTGGTCCTCTCTTTCTTGGACTTATAGGCACAGCATCAGACCAATCTGCCCTAATACAAACTTTTGCAAGAATTGGTGTTGCATTCCTTCTATTCATCGTCGGACTTAATCTTGACTTTCGTGTCCTAAAAGAAGTAGGAAAAGTTGCATCCATCGCAGGAATAACTGAAGTAACTATAATGATTGGCATAGGATTCTTCATCGCCCTCGGATTTGGAATGCCCATTGTTCCAGCACTCTATCTTGGTGCAGCACTTGCTTTCTCCTCAACGGTAGTTGTCGTCAAAATACTTTCAGACAAAAAAGAAATAGACACCCTCCATGGAAGAATTGCTCTTGGTATTCTCATTGTGGAAGATTTCATCGCAGCCATAATCCTTATGATTGTCCCAGTAATTCATTCATTCGACGTACTGGCAATACTTTATTCTCTGGGAAAAATACTTCTAGTAATATTTGTCCTATTTCTATTTGCTTCATTTGTTCTTAATAAATTTATGAATTATCTGGCAAGAAACCAGGAAGCGCTATTTCTATTTGGAATTGCCTGGGCGCTTGCGATTGCGTCCCTATTCTACTACAATGGAATGTCTCTGGAAATCGGCGCACTTATTGCGGGAATGACTCTTGCATCCAGCAAGTACTCTCTAGAAATTGGAGGAAAAATGAAACCTCTACGAGACTTCTTCGTAGTTCTATTATTTGTATACTTCGGAAGCCAACTTGCAGGACCAATCACCGGTACTCTTTTGGTACATGCAATAATTTACTCGCTTGCAATACTAATAATAAAACCAATTGTGGTAATGTCTCTAATTGGAGTTCTCGGATACAAAAGAAGAGTCAGCTTCTTTGCCGGTTCAGCACTCGCACAGATAAGTGAATTCTCGCTGATTATTATTCTAGCAGGATATGGTTTGGGATATCTTACTCAAGAAATCATGTCCCTCGCTGTTCTAATTGCAGTCATAACAATTGGAATAAGCAGCTACAGCATATACTATTCTGCAAACATATTCAGAAAGATATACAAACTTCTGTCCATATTTGAAGGAAAACATAATATCTCTGATGACTACAAAGAAAAGGAGTATCAAGTAATCCTATTTGGATACCATAGAATTGCATACAAGTTGATGCAAACCCTAAAAGGAATGAAAGTGTCCTGTCTAGTGGTAGACTATAATCCGAAGGTTGTTCTTGCTCTGGAAAAAGAAGGCATTCCAGCAATCTATGGAGATGCAAGCGATACTGCTCTTCTTGATGAGATAGGTTTGGGCAAAGCAAAACTTGTTATTTCTACAGTGCCAGATGAAATATCTAATCTCTCAATTAGGGAAGCTCTTGACAATTTGCGTTCAAAGGCAGTCTTCATTGCCACAGCCGAACAGCCTAGGGAAGCAGTCGAGCTCTACCAAAAAGGTGCAGACTATGTAATAATCCCCCATCACCTTGGAGGAGATTATGCTTCCGCAATGATAAAACAATTCGGAATAGATAAAGAAAAATATAGAGATAAAGGCAAGATACATTTCAAAGAATTGAGAAAGGCAAAGAATAAATCCAGCTATTAACTCTTATTCTTACAAAAACAAACAAAATTAAATATTTGTAACTTCAGGGTAGTTACAAATAGAAACATTTAAATACCATAATAATATGAAAAAATCATGATGAAAGGAAAATTCGGACAAGCTCTTGTAAATCACGGATACGATCTAAGAGAAAGAATGAATATTTATGGTGGAATGCTAGCTGGCGCATTAGCTCCCATTGTTGCAGGAAGATATATTCTTGCTCCGACAGCAAATCTCGATCTTAAACATGAGCTAATTGCCTGGGCAGGATCATTGGCCATGAACTTGGTAACCACTATTCCTTCGCCACATCTACCAGTACCATTCTATACTGCCATGTTTGGAGAAGCTATGGGTTGTATGAGTGCTATTGATCTTCGAAGACAAAGAATGGATAATGCAACTAAAAATCTAGAAACTACCGTTACCCAACAGACTCCAGTTTCTCCAGTACCAGCAAACTAATCCTTAAAACTCAAAATTTAAATAACCCTTATCTCTATCTAAATCATGTTAGATATTAAACTTGTCAGAGAGAATCCAACTCTTGTCAAAGAGAACATAAAAACGAAAGACCAATTGCAGAAATTGCCATTGGTAGATAAAATTCTTAAGTCAGATGTTGATTGGCGATCTCTAAAGACGAAAACTGACAGCCTGCGTGCGGATAGAAATACTGTTTCCAAGCAAATTAGTGATGCTAAAAAGGCTGGTAAGGATACGAAAGAATTAATGAAGAGAGCCTCAACAATTCCAGATGAGATTGCCCGCCTAGAGACTGAAATGGCTCAACTTGAAACAGAAATAGATTCGATGCTTAGACAATTGCCTAATATCGTGTGGTCGGGCGTTCCAAAGGGAAAAGATTCCTCTGAAAATCCAGAAATAAAGAAAGTTGGAAAAATTCCAAAATTTGATTTCCCAATTAGAACTCACGTGGAACTTGCAGAAATGAATGGACTTGCAGACTTTGATTCTGCAGTAAGGGTGGCAGGAAATGGATTTTATTATCTAAAGGGAGACCTTGCCTTGCTTAATCAAGCCCTCATTCGATTTGCAATAGAAACAATGATCAAAAGAGGTTACCAATATATAGAAACTCCAGTAATGCTGCATGATAAAGAGATCTTTGCATCCATGGACAAAGCAGCCATCGAGCAGTCCGTCTATTCAATCAAAGGAGAGGATTTGAATATGATTGGCACTGCAGAGCAATCTCTTCTAGCAATGCATTCAGGACAAACAATTCCAGAATGGGAACTTCCAAAGAAATATTTCTCCTACTCGATGTGTTTCAGAAAAGAAGTTGGAGCTCACGGAATTAATGAAAAAGGACTTTGGAGAACTCACCAATTCAACAAGGTAGAACAGTTCGTCTTCTGCAGACCAGAGGATTCAGAAAAATTGTACGATGAACTACTTGAAAACTCGGAAGTAATCCTTAAAGCCCTGGAATTACCCTATAGAGTAATAGAAATTTGTACTGGAGACATGGCCGACTGGAAATACCGCTCAGCAGACTTGGAGATCTGGCGTCCTACAACAAATTCATACGGAGAGGTAATGTCTCTTACGAATTGTACAGACTATCAAGCCAGAAAGTTAGGAATAAAATGCCTAGACAAACAAGGAAATAAGCGAGTTATCCACAC
>JBAXMY010000086.1:0-3885 GCA_037134055.1 archaeon | reverse complement strand
CAGGAGCATTACTTGGATAGGTAGTAAGCCCGCAACTATCATTGAGATGACAAATTTTTACTTCATAACCTAGATTTGGATTTATTATGGTCCTATTAAAAACTGCAGAAATCTCCGACATGGCTTGGGATTCCAGACTATTATTAATAATAATCTCTCTGAGAGTCATGTTGGAAGCAATTTCCTCTAGAATAGGATTAATGCTTGGAGTTAAATCATTCTGCACAACAACTTTTTTATTGGCACTCATGGTAAGAAGAACGCCAAGAATGAGCATTACCGCAAGAGTTGCCTCAACTATTCGCAGCCATCCTTTCTTATTTACCACATGGACACCTCAAGATTTCCAAAGACAATACTTCCGTCACTTCTCAACACTCGCATTCTTTCATTTCTAGAAACAACATTTCTATTTTGAGGTATTTCCCGAGTCATTAAAATCTCCTTTCCAGGTAAATACATCCTGGCAGAAAATTCCATGCTTGCAAGAATTTTCAATGAACTCTTAACAGACTCATAATCTGAATAATACGTCTGGTTCATAGCTAAAAATTTAGATTCGGAAACAATATCTTCAGTCACACTGGAAGAAAGTTCATAGGGGGCACTAGTTCCAGTAATGGGGGTAGATGAAGAATCGATATTATGACTAAACCTTATGATTGTAAAGTTATTAGAAGGTTTATCAAAAGTTATGATCCCACCATTCGCATATGAACTCTTCATATCCCCATAGTAATCTTCCACACTTACCAGATCATTGGTAGGATTGGTAGGTAAAAGAGCAATGCTAACTCTATTCTCAGAACTCATAATTTTTACGGAATAACTCTCAACTTCACTGAAACTAATATTTTTTATTGCACCAAAAGCATAATTCATACTTGTTTCTTCCAAATTCGCAGACTTTGCAGGGTTCAGGAGGTAAAGTGCAACTATAACTGCACCAATGAAGAGTACAAATGCCATCAGAACCTCTATATTTCCAGACCCTCTCTTATTCATATATTCTACAATCCAAGTCCATTTATATAGATTTTTATATCTCTTTTCATTAGCAGAATCATGGAATTGAATGAACTAATCTTAAAGATAAAGCAAAAGAAAGAGCTTTCAGGCCTCCCAGACTCATTTCTGCTGCCCATTGCAGAAAAGATTATTCGCAAATATCATCTTGCTCTAGAAAAAATAACAAAATCAGAACTTTCCATAGTGGTCAAGGAAACGCGAGCAGAATTGAGAAAATATGTCGGACGATTCCATTCAAGCAACAGGGATAGAATAGACCTACTCAGGTCTAAAAATATAGATGAACTACTAAAAATACATTCTTCCACAAAGGAAAGAGTATCTTTCTATCCTGAATTAATTTCCATCCTAAAAAAGATGAATGTCCAATCAATCCTAGATTTGGGATGTGGAATAAATCCCATCGCTTTGGCCAAACATTTCAAAGAATATCATGCCTACGACATAAACGAAAATGATATTGCTCTGGTAAATGAATTCTTCAAGATGCAGGGAATAAATGGAACTGCAAATGTGAAGGACATAAGACAAGATTTTATCTATCCCCTGGCTGACGCATGCCTTATTTTCAAGGTTCTAGACATAATTGAAGAAAAAGGGCACAAGATAGCAGACACCATAATATCCAAACTAAATTCTAAATATCTCCTGATCAGTTTTGCCACTCGAACTCTTTCCGGAAAGAAAATGCAATACTCCCAGCGTGGATGGATGGAAAAAATACTATTCAAATATCACTACGATTTTAAAAAAATAGAGTCAGATAATGAATTATTTTATCTTGCCTATCCGAAGAATACTCCTGCGCCAGTGTAAATCAGTAGTGCAGCAATGGCCAATATGAATGAATGTTTGATTCCATTTTTTAGACTTCCCTCAGCCAACTTGCCAATGGTAAGTCCTGCGAACAATCCCTGGGTAACTAGCAAATAAAGCAATGGCTTGGAAAATTCTTGGATATCTACCGCCTTAGCAGGAGCAGAAGACGCTTGAGTAATAGAACTAACACTTAAGCTGCCCATATTTCCAAATGAACCTATTCCCGCAGTAAGTGGTAATATCTTATACTGCATTACCAACATTATCCCTATGAATATGAAAAATATAATATATCCCTGCACAACAAGTGTAGAAATAGCTGCCTTTCTCTCTTTCTTAAGTTTTTCAACTTCAGCCATGGACTTGGCAACTGACTCAAGGATGTATTCAATCTGTCCGCCCGCTCTTTCAGCTTCCCTCATCAATGCAACTGCTCTGCCTATAACTGGGCTTCCCACATCCTCAGCAAATGTCATCAGTGCCGTATTAACGGGTATTCCTAGAGAAATCTGATTAGCTAATTTTTCAATAAATGGATTCAATACTCCATAGTTATTTCTTTTAGAATTTACAATACTCTTACTAATAGGTGTTCCAGTGTTTACGCTTTCCACAAGATTTCTAGAAAACTCAAGGAATTTTTCATCAATTTCCTGCTCATTTTTGTTTGCAAGAATAGTGTCCATGACGAATGGAATGACTATTATGGTAACTGCAAGTCCAGACATGAAATACATCAAATTATTATTCTTTCCAAGGAATAGGAACGCACTCGTCGCTATCATCAAAATTCCAAATACAAGTCCTATCCAATGTATTTTTTTTAGTTTCATTTTTTGTTTTCCATCCTAGTAGTTTGGTTGTTTAACATGCAATACTGCCAGGAATATGATATTTGCAAGAGCTATGGCTCCTAGTATGATTACAGTCATCTGTCCCATGGTCAAACCAACTGAAAGTTGTGAAACCTGAATTATAATTAGCAGAATCATCAGAATCATAGGGGCTGCAATAACTACGCTGATGTATATGTCCATAAAAGTTTCAGCAACACGAGTATATTTTTCCCTTTCCAATCTATATTCATTAAGAAGTGTTTCTGCTCTTTTTTCAAAGAAGTCGGATAAATCTCCTCCAGAACTTATGGTAACAGAAATACCTGAAAGAACTTCAGATAGTCTTGGACTGGGCGTAGTTTTGGAAACATTATTCAATGCAGTAAGTAAGTCATATCCATAAACATTAATTTGGTTCATTATCTTTCGTATTTCACGTCTAAGAGTTGGATACTCCTTACTAAGTCCAATAATCTTAAATATTTCACTAGGCTCTATACCCGAACCAGAGATTGCGCTCATGTGAATAACTGCAAACGGCAATTCTCTTTCAATCTTCTTTGCCGTGGAATCTTTTTCAGTGGAGGGATAGTAGTACAAAGCAGCAAATGTGGCAATTGGAACTACAATGGGCAACCAAAGTAATTCTGCTGCTCTCAGAAGGAATCCAGAGTCATGTATAGTTACAAAAGGAAAATCAAATCCCAGACTGAAGAATGTAAAAAATATTAGCATAATAAGCCCCACAAATATTGCAATGAAGGTGGTAAACAACATTATTGCAATGTATGTTTGGAAAAGGACATCCAAATTTGCTTTTTTAATCTCTTCATAAAGACTTCTAAATCTTCCTGCATTAATCATTTCCATAGACCTATCCAGAAAGAATCTGTTGGACCATTTCACATATCCTCTTGCAGCCTTGTAATCTAAATATTCTTCCTTCTTTTCCTTTCCTCTTTTCTTTAGTCTTTTAAGAGCTTCCTCAGTCATACTTACGTCCTTTAGGAATTTTTCCTTATCTCTTTTGTTCAGAACAACACTCATAACTATCTTTTCACCTGCGAATTTAACTTTCTCCAGCTCTGTTTTTTTAATCGTACCTGTTAATCTTTTAGTGCTCGCAACATTTCCAATTAAATCTGGCAGCGCATTATTTATAATTCTAATATTATTCGTAAGAGACTCGATAACTGGTAAG
>JBAXMY010000085.1:0-3906 GCA_037134055.1 archaeon | reverse complement strand
ACCTATGAACTCAAGATTCTGGCAGGATATGCAAAAAAGCTAGAGGAGCACTATGGAAGACCTCAGGATATTGAGTTTGCAATATCTGGGCAAGACATTTACATTGTTCAGAGTAGACCAATTACGACAAAGGCATCGACTCTCAAGGGCAAAGAAATGACTGGAACAGTTCTTCTCTCCGGATTGGGAGCAAGTCCCGGAATTTCCTCTGGCGTTGTCAAGATTGTTAGAAATCTGAATGATTTGACTAAGGTACAAAAGGGAGATGTGATGGTTGCCGAGATGACGAATCCAGATATGGTTGTTTCAATGCAGAAAGCTTCGGGAATAGTTACCGATGAGGGTGGAGTAACAAGTCATGCAGCAATAGTTAGCAGGGAAATCGGGATTCCTGCCGTTGTTGGGACTGGAGAGGCGACAAAGAAGTTGGTTGATGGACAGGAAGTTACCGTTGATGGATTTACTGGAAAAGTGTATGAAGGAAAGGGAGAAACTAAGATTGTTGAAGTGCTTCCAATTGTGCCAACGAAGACGCATATTAAAGTTATTGTTGACTTGCCCAATTTTGCAGATAGGGCTGCCAAATCTGGAGCGAAGGCCGTCGGTTTGGTCAGACTCGAAGGAATAATTGCCGAATCTGGAAAACATCCGGTAATGTTTGAGAAAACAAATAAGATTGGAGATTATATGTCTATAATTTATAAAGGATTAAAGGAAATTGCAAAACCATTCCAGGAAGTATGGGTAAGGAGTTCTGACATAAGAAGTGATGAATACATGCACCTGGAGGGAGCACCAGAAAAGCCAGAAATGAATCCAATGCTTGGAGATCATGGAATACGTTTCAGTTTGAGACATAAACCTATTTTTGAAGCGGAGATGAAAGCAATAAAACAACTAGCATTGGAAAATAAAGGAAAGAAATTTGGGATAATGGTTCCTCAAGTAATATGTTTGGATGATTTGAAGCAAACAAAGGCAATGGCAAAGAGTTTGAACATGCCTGAGAATGTAAAAATTGGAATAATGGTTGAAACTCCTGCAGCTGTTCAGATAATACAAGATTTGTGTGAAGAGGGAATGGACTTCATAAGCTTTGGAACGAATGACTTGACACAGTATACTCTGGCCATTGATAGAGGTAATGAATATGTTCAGTATTTGTATGATGAATTGAATCCTGCCGTATTGAATTCAATAAGATATGTAATAAGAAAATGTAGAAAGTATGGAGTTGAAACAAGTATTTGTGGACAGTCTGCAAGCAAGGAAGAAATGGTCAGGTTCTTGATTGGAGAGGGAATTGATAGCCTTTCAGTCAACGCCGATGCGGCACAGAAGGTAAGTATGCTCGTTGCTGAACTTGAAAAGAAGAGTGTTGTGCAATCGGGCAATGTGAATGTGCCTCCAAATCCTGGAAAAATGAACTCTCCAAATAATCAGAACAAATCTAACAAATCCAATAAAAATGATAATCCTGTTCAGGGAAAGAAGCCAGAGGTTGATGAATTGGATAATGCGGGCAAAAAAGAAGATATCGAGGAAATAATTTTAAATGAGCTAAGCAAGGATGAATATTCTCCCTCTGGAGCTCGGGATTCGCGACAGGAAATTCCTTTGCTGAATGATTCAATTCCAGTGGGCTCAGATTTATTTGAAAACAAAAAGGAAGAAAAAGAGTTTGATTTGACTAGGGAACTTGGATAGAGATTTCTATTTTGTTACTCCCCATAGGTGACTACAACCGAAAGATTTAAATAGTACGAATAATGGGTAAAATCATGACTAACGAAAGAGATTATGTTAAGGAATTTGGCCAGAGAATGGAAGGCCTGGAAGGAGTTCTACAAACTAGCGCAGGTCTCAATCCAGATCCTCAGAAGGCTGGTAATCAAATTGGAATCATGAGAACTAAAGGTAAACACAATGCTTATAATTATATTAATAAGAGAAGAGACGAACAGGGAGAAAATCCACTTCCAATAAACTCCTCTGCAGATGTTCTAAATGATCAGCTTAGTGCGTATGTCACTGCTGATAATGAAGCAGCTCAGGTTTATTTTGGTAGTAACTGGAAAAATATGGTTGGATCCCTTAAAGAAAGTGATCTTGAGAAACTTGCACTTACCTTACCTGATGTGAAGCCAGAGGATGGAAATGAAAAGCTCAAGAAACTCATTGCTAAAAAGAATGAAAGTCGTTATTTTGCAGAAAGTTTCCGGAATTATGAGACCATGGATGACAGTACAAAGGAAAGATACCACAATAATCTGGCCGCAAAATTAACTGAAAAGGAAATGAAGAAGTATAAAGACAAGGGTTATTCAGATGGAGCACTTTCTTTAATTTACTATGCAATGATGGCTGTCAATAGAAGCACCATGAGTTCGGAAAGAGTCAAGAATGAAGGCGAACAGATAATTGAAGATGTAAATAAAGAATTCAAGGCTGAAGTTAAGAATTATGGTTCATTGAAGAACTATGTAATGACAAGCGTAGAAAATGTCGTGAAAAAGAACCCTGAATTGGCCATGAATCTTGTATATCGGGCAATTAAGAAGGACGAATAAATCTTAATTTAAATTTTAATTTATTGCATCTTGGATGCATTCGCAGAGAGTATTTTATCTACGAGCTGGGTCATCTCAAATAGGAATTTTTCTCCAATGTCTTGCCATTTATCTATGTCCATGCCCTTGAGGTATGAGACCTGTCCATGGGAAATGGATTTATGTAAATTGTATACGTCTCGCATTTGGTCTACAAAATTTTCTTTCAGCATATTTTTTGAAACGAATTCCTGTTCTAGCAGATCTGCAATATGTTCTGGACTTGGAGGTAACTTTCCGGCGGTGATGAGTGCCGCATGGGCAGAATCGACCATGCACCAGAATACTCCTTCAATGGAACCTAGAACTGCAGATTTACTTCTTGCCAAATGTGATGGGGCTCTTTGAAGAGTTGCGTATACTGCTTCCGGAGTTGAACGTATTTTGCCTTGAAGAAGAAGTGCCTTCATTGGATTGAAGAATCCGCCTGCATCGATCAATGCTTCACCATATCTTAAGATATTTATTATAACTGGATCTCCATGCATTAAATCATTCCACCAGGTGGACATTTTTACCGTATTGATGTGTAATTCTCTGCCAGATGTGTCTGCTGCAATTATCTTTCCAAGTTCCTCGCGGTACCAGGAAACAAGTTCCAAATCCCAGGCAATGGAAACATCATCTATTACAATAATTAAATCAATATCTGAGTAGGGAGTTGCCGTATTCTTTGCTTGAGAACCGAATAGAATTGAAGCACGAATTAGCCCGGCGAACTTTTGTTGTACCTTAACGGCAAAATCTAAAGCAATATCTCTCTCAGTCACAGGACTTCTAGACTTTTCAAAATTACTCTCTTTTATTTTTTTCTTCACCATCTTCTGTTTGTTAAAGGTTTAATTTCCTTTTAAATATTTCCTATTCTACTTTCTGCCTATTCCATTGGATTTCCGGACATTCTACTTCTTCCGGACATCTGACCACCAAGTTCTACTGGTAAATTGGAAAATCCTGCACCATACAATGTGTGATGCACGTCTGGATTCATTCCATATCCTGCAAAATATCCTCCGTGGGTGTTTGCTGCTGCATTCCAATAGGGAGCCATTTTCATTCCGTAGACTGGGGAACCAAATGCTTCAAGAGTAGGTACGAGTGGAGATGTTTGGAAATGTTGCCACCAATCTCCAGCTTCGATAACTTTCTTAATGCCATCCATTTTTGTGCCATACTCTTTCATAGCTTTGAGGTGTCCTTCCGTTGGCACGTTACCCATTCCCATTGGTAATTCGGTATGTTCGAATCCAAAATTGTCCGATAGGTAAATATGCTTTATATCCTTGGCAACTGCTTT
>JBAXMY010000084.1:0-3919 GCA_037134055.1 archaeon | reverse complement strand
GCCTATACTCCAAGTATTTATGTTAAAGCATCAGCTGTTGATACGCCTAAGAAATTTAGCATTGGTGTTGGTAGTTCAGGAACATCAGTTTCCATTTCTTCAACAGAATGGACAAGAGTTGAATATCCATATTTCACAGCTTCAACAACAACTCATATCCCATTCTTTAGAAATGACCAAACAACATACGGAGATGTTTATATTTGGGCACCTTCAATGGTTGTTGGCGCATTGTCTGCTGGTAATTATATTCCAACTGATGCGCCAATAATAACACCTAATTCAGGTATGATTGTTAATGGAGTAAATAATATAGTTAATGGAAATCTTGCTTTAGGAATTGATAATGCCACAGCACCTATTGATATGCTTGGTTCAATCAATGGGGCATCATTACCAACTCCTTGGGCTATCACAGCAGGAACTCCTACATCTGGAGGAGCAGTAAATGCTGGAACACACTCATATAAGGTAACTTTTGTTAATGCCTATGGAGAAAGTCTCCCAAGCCCAGCATCAAATATAATAACTACTGCAACAAATAAAAAAGTTCCTCTAACTTTAATACCAATAGGAAGAAGTGGAACAACAGCAAGAAAAATTTATAGAACAGTCGCAGGAAATACTGGAGATTATAAGCTCGTTACAACAATCACGAACAATACAGATACTACCTATTTAGATGTTTTAGCAGATGCTTCTCTGGGAGCATCAGCACCAACTGTTGAAAGAAGTGGTGGATTAAAGATTTCAACACAGGGAATAACAGCATTAACGATTGATAGTCTGCAAAGATTAGGCATTGGAACAATTACTCCAACGGAATTGTTAGATGTTGCACAAAATGGAATAATAAGAGGCAACTTCACAACAAATGGCACAATCAACACAAACAAAAACTTTTCAATTAATGGAATCAATGGGATAACCGCAAGCGGAACATCATGTACAATCACAGCAATTACAGGTGGAATAATCACGGGAGCTACATGTGTATGATAATAATACTTGCTTGCTAAGATGATTAAGAAGATTATTTTCTTATTTATCTTTTTATTTTCTCTTTTATTTATTACGCAAAGCGTTTTTGCATTAACTGCCGAATCTGAAAATTATTCTATTAGTAGATTTGGAAGCGGGCTAGCTAGTTATAACCTGGATTCAGAGAGCCTTGAAGGGAAAGGATTGCTAACGACTGGAGCATCGACAAGAAATGCTGAAAATGAGATATATACGGCAAATATTGGTTTCTTTGAGAATACAATTTATCATATCGCAGTAAGTATAACCTCATATTCAATTTCTTCTAGAAGTGCGGTTATTGGTTCGACTATGGGATTATCTATTTCTGCTTTGAATGCTGAAAATGTATGGGCTAAGATAATTGCTCCAAATGGTCAGGAACAGATACTGACATTGATGAACAATCAGGTTGTTACGTACCTTCCAAGTCCTTCTGTTGTAGGGAGATATAATGTAACGTTTTATGCCAACCGCTCTTCAGGAGTGCTGGCTAGTGCGATAGACTATTTTGAGCTAACTGAACCGGTAGCAGTTCCTCCTTCTGGTGGCGGGGGAGGCACGACTACAATAATAGAAAAATGTGCATATATTTGGGATTGCACTCCCTGGAGCATATGTTCGGCAGGAAACCAAACAAGAGCATGCACGAATATAGGAACTTGCAAAGGAATAGAAGGTAAACCGAGAGAAGAGATGCTCTGTTCTGAAGCATTGTTTGATATTCTCCTTAAATTTAAAGAGGTGCAGTTAACTGCAAATGAAACGTTGAAATTTAATGTCGATTTGACTGAAACAAAGGGAATAGAAAAAATAGATGTTTACCTAAAGTATTCTATCATAGACAGCAAGAATAATGAGATATTCAGTCAGACTGAAACGAGAGCGATAATGGAGAATTTGAGTTACGAGAAAGAGCTAAGTGAGATAAAGCTCAAGAACGGAGAGTACACATTAAGGATAGACCTGATTTATGGAAATCTGCAAAAGGCGTTTGCTGAACAAAGATTTGAGGTTCTAAATAGTGAAATAACAATTAAAGAAGGTTCTACGAATAGCGGGAAAATGATTGGCTTTTTGAAGAGTATTGGCTATACGAATCTCCTCATCTTGATAATTTGTATCTTAGCAGTGCTGATTATAATCTTATTAAGAAGAAAAATCTCTGCTATCTGGTATGGATTAAAAGAGAGATTTAGCAAATATCCAGAAGATAGTATTAATGGACTGATTGGTAAGAAAGTATATTCTGAAGATGGCAATTATATTGGAAAGATAGTCGACTTGATGATATGGAAAGGAAGAATATTTAGCTTAAAGATTAAGCTGGATAATCACGATAAGTTAAATGCCGCAGGAATTGTAATAAATTATGAGAGAGTAAAGAATGTTGGTGAGATAGTTATTCTTGACGAAAAGATAATGCATGAGGTAGATGGTCGTGAGGATTCGGTTGAGGATATATTAAAAGGACTCTAAACATTTAAAACATTGAATGCCTGTTTTAAATTGAGGTGTATGATGAAAGTATTTATTGTTGGTGCTGGTGCAGTTGCTTCCGTTCTTGCAAAGGAACTGGCCAAGGAAAAGAGCGTTGTGGGTGTAGTATGTTCATCCAATCACATTGCAAAGGCTCGGGAGTTTATCAAGGAAGGGGGGAAAATATCTATTGTTGAAGTCGATGCTTCCGATATTCATGACATAAAGGAAAAGGCTCATGGCTCTGATTTGTTAATTAATGCGAGTCTGCCGCATTTTAATATAAATGTTATGGCTGCAGCCCTGGATATTGGAGCCAACTATCAGGATCTTGATTCTGAACTCCTTGACCTACGAAATCCTGAACAGTTTGAATTCGAGAAAAAATATCAGAAGGGCAGAGCTGTTGGACTGATAAATGCAGGAATTTCTCCTGGAATGACTAATCTTTTTATTGCTGAGGCGTGTGATAACTTGGATTCAGTTCATGAAATAAAAATAAGAGGGTTAGAAGAGCAGAAGGCTAAGGAATTTATTTTTACCTGGTCACCACACGTAACAATCGATGAATTGAAAGCGCGTCCGCTTGTGTTGATAAATGGAAAGTTTGAACTTGCAAAACCGTTGAAGGGAGAAGAAGATTATGTCTTCCCAGGCAAATATGGTGGGAAGTTTAAAGTGTATGATGTGTATGGTGATGAAATTTCTACCATACCTAAATATATCAAAGTAAAAAATATGAGTTATAAAGCTGGAGGTTCGGACATAGAGTTTTCTAAGATATTGAATGATGCCAAGATGTTAAGTGACGAACCAATTGAGATAAGTGGAATTCATATTGCACCAATAGAATTTTTGTCGAGATTATTGGGAAGTTCTGTGCCAACACCAGAAAAGATTATTGAATTGATGAAAAAAGGAATTATTATTGATGGAGTGTACATTGCATCCATAGAATGCATTGGTAAGAAGAAAGGAAAGAATGTAAACATAAGATATGATTTGGTTTATCCGACTGCCAAGGAAGTCATGAAGAAATGCCCTGGTGCCACATATATATCCTATGCAACAGGAATTGCTGCGGCCGTTTTTGCAATGAACATAGATGCAATCAAAAAGAAGGGAGTTTTCCCCGCAGAAGCCTTGGAAAAGCCCGTGAGAACGCAGATAATCAAGGACTTGAAAAAGAAAGGTGTAAAGATAACAAAGAGAATTAGTTATATTTAAAAGTCCTGTAAATTTGAGATAATCAAGCCGACGTGGGACAATGGTACTCCGCTTGTCTTGAGGGGCAATTAACCCAGGCAAACAAGTTTCCTTCGGGATCTCCCGGTTCGATTCCGGGCGTCGGCGTTTTATTCTCTTCTGAGTATACAAATTATTATAAACTTCGCTAGTATATGAAAACCATGGCCAAGAA
>JBAXMY010000083.1:0-4080 GCA_037134055.1 archaeon | reverse complement strand
CAATTTTCAAGAACCATTGTTCAGTCGGTCTGAATACAACCGGTTTATGACTTCTCCAGGAGAGAGGATATTCATGTTCAATCTCCGTCTTTGCCAATAGCGCTCCTTTCTTGTCCAATTCTTCTATAAACTTTCGGTCATCTTCCTTTGCCATCATCCCGGTAAATCTTCCCATATTTTCAATTCCGCCACGTTCATTCAATGTGTTGAATGCATCAATTCCATACTCTCTTCCAACTTCCTGATCCTCAGGTCCACATCCTGGAGCGCAATGGACTAGGCCCGTGCCTGCACTTGTATCGACATACTTCTCGCTCAAAATTACAGTATGAACATTCTTCTGCTTCTTTTTCAAAGAATCATATACTTCTTTCAAATCTTCATAGAATGGCGGTTCATATTCCTGCCCCAGAAGTTTATCTCCCTTGAATTCCTCGATAATCTTGAATTTCTTTCCCAACAGGCCTTGAATGAAAACTCCAGACAACGCCTTTGCCATAATCCATTTTTCATTTTCCACTTCAGCAACAACATAATCAAGATTTGGATTGGCCATTATGGCAAGATTGTATAAAATCGTCCAGGGAGTTGTTGTCCAGATACAGAAATATTCATTCTCCGTGTTCTTCTTTTTAAATTTAAGAAATATGGACATATCTTTTATAGTTTCATATTCCAATTCATGCTTTGCCAAGGACGTTTCAGATTGGGCATCCCAGTGCATTATTTTCTTTCCCCTATACAATCTTCCCTGTTTCCAAGCTTCTTTGATAAGAGCCCATTCTCCACCTATGTATTCTTTCTTCACTGGCATGTATGCATTATCATGATCCATCCATATTCCCAATTTCTTGAAGTCTTCATTCATGTATCCTGCATGTTCAATGGAGAAGTCCATACATTTTTTGACGAACTTCCCAATGCCATACTTTTCCACTTCATCCTTGTGTTTAAACCCAAGATTCTGTTGTACCTTATTCTCCGTAGGAAGGCCATGCATGTCATATCCTCCACGATCCCAGACATTCATTCCCTGCATTCTCTTATATCTCATGATAATATCTTTCATGGAATTGTTCCAGGCATGTCCTATGTGTAGTTTACCAGAAGTGTATGGTGGGCCTTGAAGGAAATAGAACTTCTTTCCCCCTGCATTCCTCTTCTTTAGCTTTTCATATATCTTATTCTTCTTCCAAAACTCAAGCACATCACTCTCGTTTTTCTTAAAGTCAATCATATTCTTGTTCCGTAAACTTCATTTAAATAGATTTTCCCATCTGGTTTAGATGATATGTGAATCCCTTTTCCATAGAAATAACATTAGATATGAATGAATTTGTATGTACCCCTACGGTTGAAAATTCTTTCCCATTGGAAAATAAAATCTCAGTTCTCACTGGACTTTCTTCCTTTTTGTGTTCAAGCATTAAAACTTTATAGTCATCCAGTATCAATCCTTCCAATGCCGGATAGTATGGCACCATCAATTCTCGAAACGCTTTCCATCCAGCATCCACGGCCCCTTCAGGATGAGGAACGTGAACTTTGGTTTCCAATGTTTTGCCTTGAATACCCAGAAGTAAATCAAAATCACTACCTCGATGCATACTAGTTTTAGCTTCCCAATCTAATATTTTAAACATACTCTTCCAATTTCCAAAATATCTTTCTATGAGGATTCTTTTCTCAGCATCATTGGTCCCAATAGCATAACCTTCGTTTTCCATTTCTGCAAGTTCTCTAAAGAGATGTTCTCCCCTTTCTCTAATAGCCGGATTCTCCCAATCAAGAAGGTATCCAAATTCTTTTGCAGTATCTATTATGGCACTCTTTCCACCCTGCGTGTTGAGTACAATCTTCCTTTTATTACCCACCAATTCTAATGCATAAGGTTCATATGAAGCACCCTTACCCAATGCATTTACATGCACTCCACCTTTATGAGCACCGGCATTTTCTCCAACGAATGGAGCGTATGCATCGATGGGCAATCCAACTTCCTTGCAAGCTTTTTCATATACTTCCTTTGTTCTTTTCAAATCCACATCAACTTCTCCTCCAGCAAGAGCATAGTTACATAAGAACTGATTCAGATTCAAATTTCCGACTCGTTCTCCATATCCATTTATTGTTCCTTGCATTTGAGTCACATAGGGTAATGATATCAATGCATTTGCCAAAGCAAGTCCTTTATCATTATGAAAATGCACTCCGAGAAGAGACTCTGGATCTTTGATGCCATATTCCCCCAATCTTCTAACTGTTTTTCCCATAATACTTTTAATTTCTTCCGGTTGCAGAACATCAGTTTGAGTATGTACATGAAATGGCATTGTGCCTCCGATTGTGTCACATAAAATAAATCTCTGTGCTCGTCCACTAAGAGCTGCAATAAGTGTTTTTACCGCATATTCAGGATCTTGCCTAAATCCATCAAAATAATGTTCGGCGTCATAGAAAACAGTTCTTCCGTGACCCGTAAGGAATTTAACACTCTCTTCTATTTTTTTCAAATTTGCTTCATAGCTGATTCGCAACTGCTTATCTATGTGGTCTTTCCAAGTTTTACCAAATATGGTTGCATGAGTTGCTCTTGAATCCAATATTCCTCTTAGATTAGGATCTTCTTCTACTCTTTCAGCATGAGAGGTAGAACCAAATGCAACAACCTTAGATTTCTTTACTTTCCAAGTCAATTCACGAATTGATTGCACTATTTCAGGTTTCGTAGGCCATCCTGCTTCTATAAAGTGCATTCCATATCCATCCAACAACATCACCAAGTTCTTTCTTCTTTCTTCATTAATGCTGGCTCCCTCTGCCTGAACCCCGTCCCTGGGCGTACAATCATAGATTTCTAATTTAGTCATGAGAATGTATGCAAGCTCTGACTAGAACTTGCTTAGTTAATGATAATAGCAATAGCTATAGAAATTCCGTTTCCGTTCGTTTGTGCCATTGCCATGTCTTTTAGTGAGATAGTGATTATTTAAATCTTCTTCTTTGTCCACTTTTTGTCAAAACTCTTCCAATAGGACACTAGGGAAACGATAAAAATAAATCCTAGGGAAAATGCATAAACCTGATTTTTAAGAAATAAAAATATTATTGCCAGCACTGCAGAAACCCAGCAGATAGCAATAAACCACTTTCTGCCCTGCAGGAGTTCATCACGGGCCATCCAGGCAACTAGGAATCCAACGGGAATCGCCAAAATCAGAATCATGTATAAAATATAATTTATCATTCTATCTCCTCATCAACTTTTCTATTTCCAAGACGAGCTCTTCTTCACTTCCATAGTCTGGAATGATTGAACCCTTCATTTCAACCTGAGGAACGTCTCCCTTTCCAGATTTTTTCTGCATTTCCTTATACATTGCCTTGTCTTTTATTACATCAACAGTTTCATACCTAATACCTTTAGCATCAAGTAGTTTTAAAAGCTTAATACAGAAAGGGCAATATGTTTTAACATAAACTCTAATTATACTATCATCAATTCTACCATGCAGTACTGGGATCTTTGTAATTCCCATGTTAATTTAGAATGAAAGATTTCCAGAACCTTGCTTGCCCATTTTCTTAGCGTTCTTTCTTCTTTTTCTCCATATAAAGATAAGAACAACAACAACCACCAATGCAATCACATAATACCAAGCGCTTATTCCGCTCTTTTGGTCTGCAATTCTTCCAGTAAAGTAGCTCGAATCAAATACAACTGTTTTATCAACGGTTCTTCTTACTCCATTTGCATCATTGTATAGCACGGTCACATTTATTGCTCCGTCTTTAGGTATTGCTTCAAATGTCGTAGTAGTATCTTCGTTTGCATTCAAAGTTCCAGCAATAACTCTGTCCGTCTTCTTAACATCAATATTTGCCTGCTTAGGAATTTGTATTGTTACTGCATCCACGTCATATTTTCCTATGTTAAGTATCTGCAGAATAAAACTTCCGGTAGCAGCATTGTAATCTTTAACATTAATCTCAAAATCAGACCTGGAATCTTCGATGGTAATGTTAAACTTACTATTTAGGTAGTTATCGGCAAGAGAATCCGCTTTGGATGCGTATTTA
>JBAXMY010000082.1:0-4082 GCA_037134055.1 archaeon | reverse complement strand
GATGAGGTTAAAAAGAATTTGAAACCAGTGGTTAAAGAAGGCGGGCGAGGGAAGAGGCATAGCGAGCGGGGTTTAAACCTAGAGGGAAGGCGAGGGCGAGACTTAGCGCTTATCAAAACCCCCATAAAATTAATTAGTAAATAATACTTGACATGATAAAAACGCAAGCGTATATTGATTAACACGGTAAACATAAAGGGAGGTTGAGAATGAACTTATTTAATGAAATAGAACGAGTGACAAGTGAGATATATAAAAGGAAACAAGGTAAAAGCAATATAACCCATGATGAGATCAAAGCGGAAGCGTTGAGACGGGGTTATACATTTTCAGATGAGGACTGTGAGGAACTTATTAGAGAATCATATATAGGTGAAAAGGTAGAGAGCGCAGTCGATGATTATTTAAGAGCCTACGAGGCATAAGGGGAAAATATGAAAAAATTTAGAGTTGAAGCAGTTGAGGAAGTTTTTTATATGAAAGTTGTAGAGGCAGAAAACGAAGATGAAGCTTACGAGATCTTTTATGAGACAGCGGACTCGTACGACATCATAGACGGCGTAGGGTTTGAAGTTACACGCATAGCGGAGGTAAAAGAAGATGAGTGATAGCGGATGGACAGCAGAAAAGTTTGAACCGGCAGTTGAAGAGGGCTTAGAAAAAGATATTTATTATTGTGTGTATTGCTTTGCAGAACAGAATGACCGACTTAGTTGTTGCCATGAGAACCATTTCTTAACAGGGCAAGACCTTATGGATAGAGAAAAAGAACTAGACGAGATAGATAAAAAAATGAAATTTATGCACGAGGAGGCATTATGAACGAAGAACTAGAAAGAGATTTAGACCCGCCAGAACCACAAGAGCCGTTGAGGATTAAATCATGGTGGATTGGGTATCGTTGGGAAGACGGCACAGAAGATACGCTTAACCTAGAAGATAATTTTAGGCAAGCACGAAGTGACATCGAGGGTGTATTAGACGAGGTTGAGTATGAAGTCAATCGTGATATACTAGAAAACCAAGCACAAAAATATGGAGATCCCGATGGTGACTATTGAGGATATGTTCGAAGAGTGGTGGCTTGCATGGCGAAGACATTATAGTTATGCAAAGGGTATGACCAACATAGAAAAGGGAATAGTGAAACGCGCATTTGAAGCAGGATATAACAGAGGAATATTAAATGACAGATAAAAAACAAAAACAAATCATTGTAGAACAAGTAATAGTAACAGGCTACGTTAAACATAGTAATGGAAGAAAGTCGCCGTTCTCATATAACAAGAACGATTTTAAACCGAATGATTTAGTTGGAATTTTTGAAGGCGTCGGGAGGATATACGAATGACACAACACCAAGTAAACGAAGAAAAGAAACGCAAGTTTGAGGAAGACATTATAGAAGTAGCGGTAGCTGAGTATTACGAGTATGTCGATGTGCATAAGAGAACAAGGTCTGAAAAAGATGCAAAGATGTTTTATGATGCGATGAGACTTGGTGTGATACGAGGTATTAACTATGCAACAAATCAGTATATGCAATCATTAAAAAACTTTGAGGAAGGGAAGAAGAATGACGACAGTAAATAAAATTATGGATGAGTTACAAGCATCAATGGCAGTAAGGTTTGATAAAGAGTTTAACGAGATAAGATTCTTTATTGATAGTGCGTATGAACAGGGACTAGCCGACGGCAAAGAACAAGCCAAAGCTGAGATCATTAATTTAATTAGTGGGGGCAAGCATGAAAACAAAACCGATATTTAAAACACCATCATCACCAAGCTATAGAAATTATGAACGAGAAATTCACATGTCAGAGTATGTGACCTTACCGCGTGACCAAGTCCGCATGATGAGAACCCGCGAGGTTATTGCTTGGGGTGTTGCTTTGTTCATGGCTATTATTACTTTTATTAGATGAGGGTGAGCATGCATAACATTAAAGACGACAAAGAAGCATTGACACACGCGTTGATCTTAGCGGTCACTGCACCCACAGACAAGTTACAAGAAGTTGTTAAGATAGCAGACGAGATAGCTAGCCGGTTATCAGAAAAAGACATAGAAGCTTGCAAACAAGAAACAATGGCATGGATAGATGCAAGAGAAGAACTAGCAAAATTATCAGAAGATGAAATACATTAAGGAGGAAGTATGATTAAGTTTAGCGTAGTAGTCGAAGTAAGCATGGAAGAAACAAAGTATGAAGAAGTTAAGAAGTGGGGGGTTGAACCGAGTGATCACATTGCTACCATAATCTCAGAGCCATTACGAGAAAAAGGCATGGTCGTCAAGGCATATGCAACGGAAGTGGATCATAGTTTATATGACAGACAAAAGAAACACGCAGATCACCTTGTGCAAGCAGACGCATACAACGATATAGAAAATGAAATCATAGCACGCGCATGTATCGGAGGTGTCTGTGAAGATTGATCAAGACTTGGAATACGCCATACAAGAGCAATCAATGTTTGAAGATAGTGCGTTGGAAGACGCAAGTGCATACGCCCGCATGATAACCACAGGCGCAGAACGATTTAAAAAGGAGAAACAAAATGGAACAGAGCGAATTGATGGATCACAATAAGGCAGAACTTAGAGAACATTGGGGTAACCTAGCAAGTAACTTTCTCGTCGGTAAAACCATTCGACGTGTGAGATACCTAAACGATAGGGAAACTGAGGACTTAGCATGGACTAAGAACGGCATTGTTATTGAGTTTGAAGATGGTCATTGGATCGTAGCTATGAATGATGATGAAGGTAACGAAGCCGGTGCGATATGGACATCAAGCCAATCTGAAATTAATGTAATACCTACCATATGAAACCCGAAGCCAAGGTAAAGAAGCAAGTCAAGAAGATATTAGATAACATAGGCGCATATCACTTTTCCCCTATGAGTGGGGGGTTTGGTAGGAGTGGTGTGCCGGATATCATCGCTTGCTATAAAGGAAGGTTCATTGGTATAGAATGTAAAGCCGGAAAGAACGAAACTACGTTGTTGCAAAAACACAACATAAAAGAGATACAACGCAATCAGGGCTTGGCAATCGTGGTAAATGAGGATAATATAGAGGCACTATTGACTCTAGTAAAGGAGATTGAATGACTAGGTTAAAGACGATATTGAATAAATATAAAGGCAAGCCTGTCAAGTTTGTCGAAGAAGAAGATATAAAAGACAGTGTGAATCACCCCTCACATTACACTCAAGGCGCAATCGAATGTATCGATGCGATCAAAGAAGCAACTAAACATCTACGAGGTATTGAAGCCACTGACACGGGCAACATACTAAAGTATATGTGGCGTTGGAATAACAAGAATGGTATTGAGGACTTACGCAAGGCGCGTTGGTATCTTAATCACCTTATTTCTCACGTGGAAGAAAACCAATCCTAAAAGAAGTTCACTGAAACCAGTGACAAAGAAGAAGGGGGAAGCTTATGCTTGACCAAGCCTTACTGTGCCTAGCTACAACCATTTACATGGAGTCCGCTCATGAGCCACGCGAAGCGCAAATCGCCGTAGGCTACGTTTTAATGCGTAGAGCCGAGTTTAATCATAAAGAAGTATGCAATGAAATGAAGAGACCCGCGCAGTTTAGTTGGTATGGTTTAACCAAGCCACCTTCGGTGATCCGACAAGAGTATAGAAATTTAGCATACAGAGTGTTACATAGATTAGAAGTAGATTATAGTTACGGGGCGACACACTTTCACGATACTACGATTAAGAAGCCAAAGTCGTGGTATAATTTAAAACCTGTGGTAAAGTGGTCACATTTAATATTTTATAAACAAGGCGATAGCAGATATGCAAACAACTCTTAAACAACCTTTTGCATGGGCAATCGAGGAATTCAATAGTGACGGCGAACTTGTATGGTCATCAATCATGCAGACACGACCGATAGAACTCTCTTGGATTCGCGATTTGCCAACCAAGAAACATAACATAGTTATCACTCCTTTATATAAGGACGAAGCTAATGCTGAAAAGATTACAGGAATCAAAAGCTATCGGGAGTCTACTCAAAGACTTGCTGATGCTTTTAATGGTCTTTAGT
>JBAXMY010000081.1:0-4120 GCA_037134055.1 archaeon | reverse complement strand
TTCAGTTTTTGAATTACCGGAAGCACTGTTGACGACAAGGCGTAAGTAGAAATATACAAAAAAACAAGTTCCACATCGTTATGTTTCAACAAGTCGGCAGCCGCTTTGGCTTTGGTAGGATTGTCCACCATTCCGCAGTCCACCACTTCCACCTGATAGGCTTCAATTTCTTTACTAATCTGATTTTGATAGCCGAGTAAACGACTTAACAAACCGTCAAACTGTGGCCAATAGGTATCTAACCCGATGCCAAATAATCCTACTTTCATTTTTGATTTCATCATAACTATTTTAATTGTTATTTTACCTGTATAGTTTATTTATTAGGAACGTGTAATTCAGGATCATCAATTTGAAAAACCACTGGTCCAATAAGTCCTGACGGCATTAATGGAGCATTTTTTGGTGATGAATAGGTGGTATATGTTAACCGATTTTCGGCTGTCAAAGTTGCATCACCTATTATGCGGTTGTTCCATGTATTTGTTACTTCAATTTCCAGCACATTATTTTTAGCAATCAAGAATTTTGAAATGTCCACAATATGCGGTTCTGCCCAAACTAAGCCCAACGAATGTCCGTTGAGCTTGACAACTGCCAAAGATTTGAAAATTCCGAGATTGAGATAAACAGACGTACCCTCTTTGTAGGCTGGAGCGTCAAAAGACTTCAGATAACGGGCTGTTCCACTGTAAAACTTAATCCCTGTTTCGGGGCGTTTAGTCCAATCTTCCAAGGTGAGAAACTCTACAGAATCAGGTGCTCCCCATTTTTTATCGAAATAAACTGTCCATGAACCACTTAATTTTCCAATTGTTTTCTTGGGTACAAAATTCAATTGTTTAGTACTGTTGTCATTTGCTTTTTTGCGAAAAACAACAAAATACGACTCACGAGCTGCAAACCCCAATGGCACAATGGTTTTGCCATTTTCAATTTTAAAATCAGCCAAGAAACTAGGTTGTCTCTGGTCTCCAAATTCATTGTAATCTAAACCAGAGGCCATCTTAGCAATAATGGGTGCATGAACATACTTTCCACCGAAGGGGAAAAATTCTTTTTCTTTAACCTCATATAATTGCCTGAGTCCGAAGTCTTCGATTAGCCAATTTAACGTGCCAGTATTTGCTCCAGCGAAGAGATGTCCTTCTAAGGTCTCACCAAAAATTCTTGCAGGCCTATTTTTCAATGGATTCATTATAACAAGGTAAGATGTATTAGGAGGATATGCCTCCGCCATTAGGCGAGTTAGAAAACTAGCATTAGTAATTGAAAATTCCTTGGCTGGAACAACAGGTTCAACATTTAGGGAATGATTACCAATTCTCTCTGCTTCAGAAAGAATAGCTCTTCTAAGCTCATTGAACGCTGAATCCTTACAATCTGTAATTACCACTACATTATTTGTTCTTGGCATTTTAAGAAGACTCCACAATTTTTTTAATTTCAGATAATCTCCATTTTTCATCAAATTCTAAAAACTTTTCTGAGTAATTGATACAATGTCTACAAGAGTCGCAATTATCTTCACATTCCAATTTATCAAAGAAAGCGGGCAAAAAGCCATCTAATGATTTATTGTCAATGAAAAAGCGATATTTGCCCTCACCCATCAAGAAGGCCCGTCTATCGTGTGGAAATTTATTATAAAGTAAATAAAGTAGATTTCCTTCAAAACTACCTAGGGCAAATGCCCTCGTCTTTTCTAAATTATATTCTAAAGGTCTATCGCGGCCATCGAGCTTTATCGTATCTACTCCTAGGTCATCATATAAATGCAAATCTTCTGGTCTTATCCAGGGAATTTTCAAGAATTCTGAGGGGTGATTTAATAAATAAGCGTAGCAATTCATCGGAGGTTTTTCTAATACTGTTACGTTTGGTTCGCCTCGAGTATTACAAGTCGAGTCTATAGATGACCAAAGCCCATGCCAATTTACTTCCGCACAGCCCAATATGCAAGGAGTTGTACCTAAAAGAGTTATGCCCATATCTGTTGAACAAGCGTTTTTAATGAATGAAACTTTTCGGTTTACATCCCTGTCTAAAACAACTCTTGAGGCTCCGTATTCCTTGAATTGTCTCAAAGTCTGCAAATTATTAACCTTGGCGGCAATGGACGCAGTGATTTCCCAATGAGGCATATTTTTATGTGCGAATCTAACTAACCAAGGGAGACTAATTGTCGTCCTTCTTACTCCTGCTCCATCTAATTCTTTAAGGAAATATAATACTTTGTCCAGCCCAGATTGATTATTTTCCATCTTATTAGTCCATAAAGAGTTTAGAGTATAATTAAATTTGAGCCCAAAATTATTTAATTTTTCAATGTGTTTCGAAAGGTTATCGAGACCAATATTAGGCAAGGATAGTCCGGGCCGCAGATTGCCTATCGGAGAGAAGGGCATTGCGCCATAGAGTTCTCCCACAGGATAAATCGCTTCTGGTTCTTTATTTATTCTTAAGATCCCATTCAAATGTTCATCAGAGAAATCAGTTGGCACAGAGAGATTCATTCTTTTATTTTGATATGATTTGAGCATAAATTAGAATAATCAATCTCTTTTTAAATTTATCTAAAAGTAGTAATTTCATAATAGTTACAAATAAACTAATCAACTAGAGAATCTTAAGGCAATTATATTCTTCTGAGCTTCTCTATTATCTGAAGGAATATGTACTCCATTATACGCCTCTAATGGCCAACCTTTATCAAATTTATGCCATTCAACAGGATCAAACCCTGGCAAATTTCCATTCTCTACTTCTCTTAAAAAATTCAAAGAGATTAATCTAGATCTAACCATGTCTCTCATCTTTTTTTTATGAGATCTTAGAAGATTCTCTAGTTTGTTTGTTTCATTATCCACCATAAAAACAAAACTCGGATGAGCTATCATTGAACTTATTCTAAAAATAAAAGTATAAACAGGATCATCTTGTCCCTCATTTTTAGCACTTAAGAGATTCGATGAAGAAGGGTAAAGAATTTCTTTTAGGTAAAAATGTAATATACTATCTCTTCCTATTAGGCATGATTTTTCAAATTTAATCGGCCCCATCTCTCGTAGAACATAAAATCGTAATGCATCAAGCATAAATACTGCTTCCGGTTTTATCAAGACAGGGATAGAATTATTTTTCAAATTTTCTTGTTCTTGATTATTGTCAAATTGAGCACTCGGATTTTTAATAGCCTTACCATAAAACTCTTCAAATGTTTGTCCAGATTTTATATAGGAATCAACTAAATGTTGTGGAAAAAAAGAACAATAAAACTCTTTAGAGATCAAAACGGCTTCTTCTTTACTTCTTGCCTTTCTAATGCTTACTCTTGTCGCATATTCCTGCATGAGCCTGTCTGATATAATTCTTAATCCCTCCATAAAAAACGAGCAGCTCTGAAGTTTATAAACATGGTGCATGGAAAATATGGACTCGACCCAGGATATACCCATAAATATCGGACTGGAATGAATTGGGAAGTAATTAAAATGTCTTTGATTGAGATGGGACGTAGCGATTTAGTTGATAGTGCTTATGAAATCTACCAAAGGATTAAACCTGTTAATGCCCGACTCCCTGCAACACTCGGTTGGGGCGTAATACCTTCTTGACGGATTAAGGGGGTGTAATCTTTATACAAGATTACTTATTGTTATTCTATATCCGTTGAACTATTTAAGATTTTTCTTTTTGATTGTCAACAATTTGGGCATGTAGTATAATCCCTCACTTATTTTTAATTTAACCAATTATGTAAATTTGCAATTGCTGTAGCATAACCTTGACTATTAATATCATGTCCTACTTCTTGAACAGAATGTATCTCAGTTTCGTCTGTTTGAAATCTTGATGCAAGTGATCTCGCCGATTGTTCGTACATTGGAGATTCTTTTTCACCGTATAAAAAACTATTAAATGAAAAATTAACTCCTTGATTCAACCTATCAAATTCTTCCCAATTTGGTTTAACTCCAGCTTTACGACTTGTAATTGAATCAAACTTTCTTCTCATGTCTTTATCCGAGAACACATCTGGCACAGAGCAATAAGTTCTTGCAGTATCCATTCCAGCATCCAATAAAGAAGCAATTAACCCACCATAACTAAATCCTAC
>JBAXMY010000080.1:0-4232 GCA_037134055.1 archaeon | reverse complement strand
ACTCATTCCTGGGAATGATGATGCGATGGTAAATGATGACCTGCTGAACAAACAGAAAGGTTTGTTCCTTAATCTCGATGGAAAAAGGATTTCACTGCCCTGCGGCTTTGACTTAGTCGGATATTCTCATGTACCAATAACTCCATTCGATATTAAAGATAGAGAGAGGTTTGATATGATTAAACCTCCGACTAAAGAACAGAAAGAATATTTTGATAACGAACGGCAAGGCATGCGAGAAGGAATTGTAAGTGTGATGAGAGAACTTCCAATCTGGATGGTTCACCGTATGGAGGATACAAGTAGGGGAAGTACAATTGAAAGTGAATTAAAAAGAAAAGTCTACACGGAAAATCCTGGAAAAACAGTTTATATCATTCATGCACCTCCGTTGAACACTTGTTTAGACATGAAAATGGATGATTCTCATATCGGGAGTCTTGCCGTTCGGCAATTTATAGAAAAATGTCAACCCTATCTAACTTTGCACGGACATATTCATCAAACTGTTGATTCCTCTGGAAAATTCATGCAAAAAATTGGAAAAAGTATGTGCCTGAGCTCGGGAAATAGTCCTTTTGATAGTTATCTGGCTGTTTTGCCATTTGACATAAATAAGCCTGGAAAGGCAGAAAGATTATTTTTGCGAGCGAGATGAAGTGAAATACCTAAATTCTTTTAAATGTGATTTATCATAGTTTATTATGGAAATGTATAATACTTTAAGGGATTTTGGCCTTCTTGGTGCTGCAGCTCTAGCCGCAGGATCTGGTGGATTATTATTGAGACTTGGAGTTAACGCTTGGAAGAACCGAGATGAATTCTATGAAAATAAAAGAAGGCAAACTGGAGGGTTTAGAGAGGTTTATTTTGGTGAAGGGTACGCTCCAACTGGACCTGGAGATACTAGAGTTAGAAGAGGACTTGCAGTTGTTGAAACAAATGAAAGAGGTCCTGATGGACAAAGGATACTCAGATGGCAACCAACCTGTTCTTTAAGTGAAGATTCCTTAGCTTACCTTGGACGAGGAATTTAATCATCCTCTTTTAAATTCTAATCTTCTCATTAATTTTTCTAGATTAGTCAAAAATCCTTTTCCAGCACTTGAAGGATATGCTTGAATTTCTATATTACCATATCCAAACTTTAATTCTTGTCCTTCAAATCTACTTGTGGTAATTAGGATTCCTCGCGTGTCATAGCTATATAGGATGGTGGTTGGTTTAGCATATTCTCTGTCAGGGTTTCCATTTAAGGTTAGTTTTCTAGGCCTTTGTCCCTTCATGAGAGACAAGAGTCCTGATTCTAATCTTAATTCCAACTTTTCGTGGGCGTATCTGACTTCTTCTAGTCTTCCTTCTTTTCGATTTGCGTAGAATTTCGGTTTTATCTTTCTAGCCATAAAGATTTTGAAGTTATTAGATATATAAAGATTATTGCGATGAATTTTAGAAAATGTCTCTGAGTCTTACGTTGTATTTTGGATCACCCATCTTATGTAAATTTCTTCTAATGAGGTCTGGTATTTCCGATTGATGTATATCCATTAGTTCTTCCCTGGTAGGCTTAGGATTTGCAAGATGAGGCTCATGATAGGAGCATCCATATTTACGGATGTTATCTGCCACGCTTAAAGAATTTGACTTTGGTTCTGCAGGTCTCTTGTCTAGATTATCGCCCATGTTTTATTCAATGCCTCGAGGTTTATATATCTTTTTAGAAGTTAAGTGAATGCCCTTACGGTAAGATGTGTAGTATTATGGAAATAGAAGAGCGGGAGGAGAGAATCGAACTCTCGCTGCAAGCGCCACAAGCTTGCGTGCTACCATTACACCACAACCGCCATGTAAAAAGGTGAAAAAGATAGTTTTTTAATTTAACTATATCTGGAAAAGGTATGAATGAACGTTATAAAGGATATGCTTTCTGGATTGCAGGGATATGCGTAGTCTTATTTTTGCTACAACTTGTTAGTGGAATTACTGATCTGTTCGTTCTGGATGCTAGCAAAAAGCTTGAGATATGGAGATATTTGACCTCAATCTTTCTACATGGAGGACTTGCACATCTTTTCTATAACATGTTTGCTCTTATTTTGTTTGGTTCTATTCTGGAGAGAACAATTGGTGGCAAAAAATTCCTAATTGTCTATTTTGTTTCAGGAATTATTGCCAATATCTTTGCAGTTTTCTTCTATAGCTCTTCACTTGGGGCTTCGGGAGCAATATTCGGAATAATCGGAGCATTGGTTATCATCAGACCGGGAATGACTGTATGGGCATTTAGTTTACCAATGCCCATGTTTCTTGCTGGGATTCTCTGGGCGGTCGGAGACTTGATTGGAGCAGTTGCATTCCTGTCCGGAAGTCCAATAAGTAACACTGGCAATCTTGCTCATCTTTCTGGAATGGCAATTGGTTTGATTCTTGGCGCAGTATATAGAGATTGGAGCCCCAAAGTAAGAAAACAGATCCATTATGTTGATGAAAATAGGATTAGGGAATGGGAAACTAGTTGGGGAAGATAATTAACCAGTAAGATATCTTTCCAAGGCAAGATATTCTGCAATTAAAATTGCTCCGCCTGCTGCTCCACGATCTGTATTGTGAGAAAGTCCAGCAAATCGGTATTTCCCACTTCTTTTCATTTTTCTTAATCTTCCAACTGAAACAGCCATTCCGTTGCCAGCATTACAGTCTATTCTTGGTTGTGGTCTGTCTGGCTCTGACCTGTAAATTATTGCAGGGTTTGGTGCAGATGGTAGGCCCATTGTTTGAGGGAGGCCTTTAAAGTTTTTCCAAATATCAATAATTTCTTCCAATTCTGGTCCCTGTCCAGGGAATCTCATTTTTACTGTTGCCAGATGTCCGTTTACAACCGGAACTCTTGTGCAGGTGGCTTCTATGTCCATATAATCATTTAGTT
Organism: archaeon; assembly: GCA_037134055.1. GTDB lineage: Archaea > Nanobdellota > Nanobdellia > Pacearchaeales > GW2011-AR1 > JBAXMY01. The sequence goes on along the minus strand of JBAXMY010000080.1, from coordinate 1,306 downwards.
TTATCTCTTCTCCAGTAAATCGTCCAAGAATTTTTCCAGGTTCTCTTTCTGTTTTATCTTCTTCTCCATCGATTAAAGGAATGACGTTGGCCATTAAATCCCATGATGGAACTCCAGGATATCCAGCTCCAGAAAGTGCTTGTTGTGTGACTATATCAAGTTCACTTGGCCAATATCCTTTTTGCATCAAAGCGTAAACAGGGGTTATCCAACTCTGAAGAGAACAATTAGGTTTTGTAACAATGAAACCTCTTTTCCAGCCACGATTTTTCTTCTGGACGTCTATCATCTTCAAATGATCTAAATTTATCTCGGGGATTATCATCGGAATATCGGAAGTCCATCTGTGGGCGGAATTATTGGATACTACCGGTATTCCTGCGGCAGCATACTCTATTTCTTTCTCTTGGATAAACTCCTTTGCTCTTTCTTTAGGTCCTTCTATGGCTGAGAATACCATATCCAAGTGTCTAGAATTTGCTAAAGCGTCACCAATCTTCCCAGCATCTCCCACAATCATCTTTTTTATGTATGGGGGGATATCCATGTCCATTTTCCATCTATTTCCGACTGCTTCTTCATATGTTTTTCCAGCACTGTTTGGAGAAGCTGCTAGATAAGCTATTCTAAGGAAGGGATGTTCATTAAGTCTGTAGATAAAACGTTGTCCTACTGTTCCGGTTGCTCCTAAAATTCCTACGGTAAACATGTAATTCGCTGGATATCGTTATTTAAAAGTATTATTGTGGTGATTTTAATAGATTGGATTATCCGAAAGCACAGGAAGGGCTGGAACTGGCTCGTTGTATGGTGGAACTAAGAATGTTCTATTTAACCTATTTCTCGGATAATTGGAGAAATCATCTTTCGTGGTAATCAGAAATGCATTTTGGGGTTCTATTCCTTCTGCTTCTAGTTTAGTGTAAAGGTTGGCGAATAAATCATCTCCTTCCGAGGGCAGCATTCGCTTTTCGCGGAATAATAATGTAAACTCTTCATTAGCTAGGAAAGATAGTCTTATGTCTTCAATCGTAGCAGAATAATTTTTTGGAGAACTATAAAATATTGGAACTTCTTTGTCCATTATTAACCTTATAAGTCTAGATGCTTCTTTTCTAGGAGGCATTATTCGATTAGGGTCATCTTCATGAATAATTGTTCCATAGAGTGGTGCAATAACCAGAGCAGATCTCTCTCGTGGTTTCTTATATTTAATATGGCTTAATGCCATTTTTAATGAGTCATCATTATATCTTCCAATTATTTCATTTGTCATTGTATTTGTCCAAGATTAATTAGGCTTTTA
>JBAXMY010000079.1:0-4392 GCA_037134055.1 archaeon | reverse complement strand
TACGTGACTTTGATTAGTACTTCTAGTAGTTGTACTTGGCCTGGAAGTTTTGATCCAGTAGTATATGGGACTGTGACTTCCTATACTTATGTTTGTGCGAATGTTTCTCGTTAGATTATATTCTTGGATTAGTAAGCCTTATAAACAGTCATAATTTCTTTTTATCATGCAAATAGATACGAATGCGGTTTTGGCAATACCAAAGAATTAATTCTAGCTTTTGCTTTCTTTTACTATGACTTCCAAGAAAACTATAACAAATAACGAGAAAATCGCCAAGGCGAATTTACTCAGAAGAGGCGAGGAAATCGAAGGAAAGAAGATAGAAGGATATGATTTTGACAATGGAGTTGATTATTCTGCGATGGTGAAGAGTTTCGGAACTACTGGATTTCAAGCCACGCAGTTAAGCAAGGCGATAGAAATTACAAATAAGATGATTGCCGATGATGCAACTATTTTTCTGGGATATACAAGTAATATGGTTAGTTCTGGCTTGAGAGATGTGTTTAGATTCCTTGTAAAAAATAGGAAAGTAGATGTTGTGGTTACTACGGCTGGAGGAATTGAGGAGGACATAATCAAATGCCTGGGAGATTTTGTTCTTGGAGATTTTAGAGCTAGTGGAAAGGAATTGCGTGAAAAAGGAATAAATAGAATAGGAAATATATTCGTGCCAAATAATAGATATGTTGAGTTCGAGTCGTTCGTTCAACCAATATTGGAGGAATTGTATCAAGAGCAGTTGAAGGGCAAGATGACTACACCTTCGGATTTGATATGGAAACTCGGTGAGAAGATTGGGGATGAGAAAAGCATTTACTATTGGGCATGGAAGAACAAAATAAAGGTTTATTGCCCGGCAATTACTGATGGGGCATTGGGAGATAATATTTATTTCTTCAAATTTAAGAGACCGGACTTTATTTTAGATATTGCTGAAGATGTTAAGCAGTTTAATGATTCTACCATTGGATTGAAAAAGTCAGGACTTGTCATTCTTGGCTCTGGAGTTGTGAAGCATGCAATTCTAAATGCAAACATGCTTCGAAATGGGGCAGATTATGCAGTTTATATTAACACGGCGCAGGAATTTGATGGAAGCGATGCGGGAGCATTGCCTGAAGAAGCAGTTTCATGGGGAAAAATATTGCCAGGGGCAGAAAGTGTGAAGGTATTTGGGGATGCAACAATTCTATTTCCACTATTGGTGGCTGAGAGCTTTGCTAAGGATAGAAAGCAGAAGTTGTCTAAATCTTTATAAAGTTCTGTTTTCTCATATAATAATGAAAAAAGGGATTGTTTTGAGTTTGTTTACTGTTTTAGTTGGGTTTGTTTTATTGGTTAATTTGAGTAGTGCTTTAACCTATAATAGTACTCAATGTTATGCTACTTGTCTTGCTCCAGGAACAACGAGTAAATGTTCAGATCCTAGGAGTTGTGGAACATGGCTCGGAACAAATGGAACGATAGTTTCTACACCTAACTCTACATACTCTGGAACTTGTTCAGTTTATGTTAATCTATGTGATGGAAATAATGCCTGGACATCTTGTTCTGCTTCATGTATTTCGCAGAATATTCCAATTATTGAACCAGTTGTTGTTCCAACCTGTGGAGGCCCGGGCGCTACTCAAAATTATACGACTGAGGTAAGATATCCTAGTGCGGCTGTAAGCTTGCCTTATTATTATGATTATGGTGAATCACAAGGGGTTGCTTGGACTAATATTTTAAATGTCAATGCTTCCGATGGTAAAAGTGCAACTTCTACATCGATAATGGCGTATGGCTCTTCTCAAAATTTAAGTGCAACGGGATATGGATTTAATATTCCCAGTAATGCAGTCATAACTGGAATTAAATTAGAATCTTCAAAAAGCATAGATTGCGGTGCTCATCAAATTAGTGGATCTATGGGATATTTTAATGGGCGTGAAAATATGGTTAAACTTCTTAAAAATAATGCCGTAGTTGGACAAGATAAAAATGTTGGACAATTTCTCACAATACCAAATCCGAATAATCCTAATAATGTTGATTTAACTGGGGCAATAAGTTTTAGTGGTAATTATGGTGGACCCGGAGACTTGTGGGGAACAACTTGGACTCCGGCAAATATAAACTCTCAAGGGTTTGGGGTGTCCACTATTTTAAATGGAGAGTGCGCATCAAGTGATCTTGGAAGTGAGTCCTGGCCTGTGACTTTCGGGATTGACTATCTTCGACTTACTGTTTATTACAATCTAACTACATTACCACCAGAATGTGGCCATTCTTGTTCTCCAAACCAAACAATAATGTCTCTATATTCTCAGAATAATACCCATGCAGCTCTCTGGAATGATACAAACTACAATTACAAAATATGTTACACTGACTTCTTCCCAGAATACACTAGCGAAGATCCACATGCCTGCGTTGCAGGAGTAAATAATGTTCTATATTTGTCGAGTCCGACAAATGCTCACGTTGGTTCAGGGTATACTACTCCGGTTTGCTTTGGAAAAATGAATTGTCAGATTAAATCGAGTTGTTTGCAAAACACTGAGAAACAGATTGCAAGTGTTTCCGGATTAACAAATGCACACATCGCAATGGATGACAGTTTACCATTCAAACTATGCTGTTCAAACTCACCTGCAGCAGCAACACTAGAGTGGAGAAATTATTATGAAAAAGCATTGAGCGAGGGAAGTGTTAATATAAGCAAGGCTGGAGCCAATTGGACGGTAAAGGCAGTTTATTCTCAGGCGGGATTGACTGGAAACGTTGAATTTAAGATTTATAAAGATGGAACTATATCTGATGATCTGGTGGCAACAATAAATGCAACTGCAGCCAATGGAGTTGCAAAGGCAAATTGGCCAATTCTTTCCAATTCAACTGGAGCATACTATTTCATTGTTGGATCTTCAGACCATAGTCCAACATTGAATGTGCAAACAATGGCTGGAAATAAACCTCCCGTTGCAAACATCACCAGCCCAGTTAGTGGTCAGATATATTTCACGGGCAATTCTATTTCAATTAATCAGGACAGCTATGATGAAGAAGGTCCGTTATTAATAACTGAATGGAATGTTTCCGAATCTAGCTTTGATAAAAATGCATGGAGTGGCAATGTTATATATGCGGTAGCAGGATCAAAGCCAATCAAATTAATCGTTAGAGATAAGAATAACGCAGAGGCATATGATGAAGCTGCAATTCTAGTATTGCCAACGGATGGAAGCAGCGTAACGAGAGCATTCATTAACTCTCCTAAGATAATGGAACACTTCCTCAACTATGGAATTGTTTCAGTTCCGTTCAATGGTTCGGAGAGTTTCGTCGTTAGCAGTTCAAGTAGTCCATGCAGTGTGACGTGCCTTTCTGGAAAATGCCCAAGTCAGACTACGGGAATTCCTGCATGCTCATCGGTAGTTTTGAATGTTCTAAATGCTCCAACGAGCACCGTCAGCTATGAAGGATTAACATTCGGTTGGACATTTGTCGATGGAGGTGTTAGAAGAACACCTACTGAACAGCAAAGCAAGATAGCTGGAAATCAATTATTTGCCGGAGTTTATACCAATACGATGGAATTGAGTTTGAATTATTCTGCTGGTGGAGTTTCATCTACTGACACATTTGTTCGTGAATTCTATCTTGAAGATAGAATGCAATGTACCATTGAAAATGGAAAGGCATATTTCAAGGAAATATTGGGGGGAGTTAGCACAAGATATGATGCCATGGTGACTGCAAAGTGTGCTGGAATGGATAATATTGCGGGAACTGGAGATGACTGTTGTCCATTCGGACAATCGGGACAAACCTGGGCATGTTCAGATGGAACTGGAAGCATAGTTGCGGGATGTTACATAAAATCAGAGAAGGCACCCGAATGTGCTGACTATGCTACCCAGAGCACATGTATGAACGATACTTCAAATGCTGCGAGATATGGACTTGCATCGCAGAAGTACAATTGCGGAGAGAATGTTGATGGTAAGGTAATTGATTGCAGTTGCATGTGGACTGCGTCTGCATGTAGTTTGAATTATACTTCCTATGGTGAGGTTCCAGTAAATAATGAGCCAGTGGTTGATAAGAGTTGCGTTAGAAATATTGTTGCTTCCGAACCTTTGAATGGAAGAATAACATATACTGCTCAAATTGTGGGAGATGCTACTGGATGCACAGGCCCTAATTCATTCTCCTTGCCAGTAATGAATAGAATTACCTTGCCCGTGTTTGGATGGGTGCAGGCACTTGTGGCAGTGATTGCCATATTTATTATTTATTTGATTTATGAATTGGTAAAAGATAGGAAAGGCAAAAAAGGAAAGTCGAAGACAAATTTAAATAGGAGAAAGTCTAGGAGATAGTATGAAAATAGAGGTTAAT
>JBAXMY010000078.1:0-4702 GCA_037134055.1 archaeon | reverse complement strand
TACGCTCAGAATTCCTAGAACTACTGACGCAACGCCAGAGCTGTTTTTACCACCATCATTTTTCATGTATTTAATAGTCATATGGGTTTTATAAAGGTTTTGACAAAATTGTAGAGACCTGGGGAATGATTTATAAGCCTTGAGAACTATGGACTGCTACGGAGGTTAAAATGGCAAAAGACAAGAACAGCAACTTGATTGGAAGTTGGGCATTCCTTATTGGAGTACTCTTGGCTATAGCTCTAGGACTTTATTCCGGATTATCTGGACAGGTCGTGGGTAGTGGCTTTACAATCATTCTTGTGGTTATAGGACTTCTTGTTGGATTGCTAAATGTGACTGGTAAAGAAAGCATGCCTTTCCTACTTTCAGGATTGGTATTGATCATCGCTACAACATTCGGTGTTGGAGTTATGAAGGATATAGTAGCCGTACCAGACATTTTGCTAGCAATGTTAACAATATTTGTCCCAGCTACAATAATAGTTGCAATCAAGAACGTGTTTAGTATCGCAAAGAACTAAACGAATATATTTGTTTTTTTATTTTTATTTATTTTTTACTGTGGAGATATCAATTGTTTACATGGCTGCTGGAATGTCCAGTAGATTTGGTGGAAAAATAAAGCAATTCGCCAAAATCGGCATGCATGGTGAAACGCTAATGGAGTACTCCATGAATCAGGCAATTTCTGCTGGATTTACAAAGATTATTTTTGTTGTTGGAAGTATGACTGAACGACCTTTTAGGGAGATGTTTGGAAATTCCTACAGAGGAATTCCAGTCCTCTATGCTAAACAAACCTTCAATCCGGAGGAGAGAGATAAACCTTGGGGGACCATGGATGCTTTATGTGCCATAAAAGAAGTGTGTGACTGCCCATTTGTTGTATGTAATGGAGATGACATCTATGGAGAAAATGCCTTTATAACAATGGCTGAACATTTAAGAAAAAATGATGAAGAAGCAACCTTAGGATATCAATTACTTTCTGCAATTCCAGAAAAAGGGAAAAGTAATAGGGGAATATTTGAAGTAAAAAATGGATACGTACAAAGTCTACGGGAAGTTTTTGACATAGACAGAGAAAACTTGCAAAACTCCGGGCTGGAAGGAAATGAATTGTGTAGTATGAATTGCTTTGCCATGCATCCTAGTACCTTGAAAATGCTTAATCAAGTTCTGGAAAAATTTAAGGGAGAGCACGAAGGAGACAGAAAAATAGAATGTCTGCTACCTGCAGAAATCGGAAATCTAATCAAGTCGGGAAAAATAAAGATGAGAGTTTATCCAACAAAGGATAGATGGTTTGGTGTCACCAGTCCAGAGGATGAAGAAATCGTCCGCAGAGAAATTGAAAAGATTGAATCTGGGAAATAGATTGTGGAAAGATTTATATATTATTAGATATTATATAATAATATGAAAGAGAAGTTTGTTAAGGCTGTTAGAAAGAATGGAGATAGTTTAGCCATAAATATTCCTTCTGAAATTGTTGAACTTCTTGGGATAAAAGAAGGAATGCTGCTGAGGATTGAAATAGAAAAAGCAGAGAAATGATATCTTTGAATGAGAACAATGCTGAACTAATTGGAGTGATTGCTGGAGATGGGCATATCCATCAGAAAAATAATAAGTACAGAATAGGTTTTGCCGGACATCTTGTAACAGATAAGGAATATTTTGGATATCTGCAGAGTCTGATTAAGAAAGAATGGGAAAAAGATGGAAAAATTGTTTTTAGAGAGAATAAACTTCAAATGATTATTAATTCTAAAGAGGTTTGCCTTTTTCTTATTAATGACTTGAAAATGCCCTATGGAAAGGGAAAGAGTCTAAAGATAGAAATTCCTGAGCTAATTCTGAAAGATTGGATTCTTTTGAAAAGATTTATTAGAGGAATTGTTGATACTGATGGAACAGTATTCGTTTCAAAAAAGCCACGAATTGAAAAATATCCCTCTATTGAGATTACAAGTATAAGTAAAAAGATGGCTGAACAGATAAAATCTGCCCTTGAGATACATGGTTTTAGGGTTTCTAAAATTTGGTCATTTGAACAGAAAATGAGTGATAATTTGTGTTATCGATTTGGTCTTTATGGGCAGAAAAATCTTAGAAAATGGCTGGATGAAATTAGTTTTTCGAATCCCTTTAAATTAGAAAGAGCAGAGTCGTACTTAAAATAAAGTATGACCTCGCGGAGAGTCGAACTCCGGTAACACGAGCTTCAGTCGTGTGTATTCCCGTTATACTACGAGGTCTCTAGAAAACTGAATAAGAGAATGCTTTTAAATGTTTTTAGAACGAAGATTTATCTCTTGGCATGCAAATGCCTTACCTGACTTGCAAGTGCTAAAGCCTCTGAGTTAAGATGAGAATAGTTTTTTGTGTCTAAATGTGTTGGATGTTTATTCCAAGATTGAATGAATCTTTCCGTCAGGATTGCTCCAAGTTCGAGAGAATAATCTTTCTTGAAGACTCCTCTTCCAACTTCGTCAAAAACTACACAAGCATCGGCATCTATAACAGCATAGTTACCAATATATCTTTCTGATTGTCTTTTACTTATACGATTCGCCGGAAGAAGTTCTATAATTTTGGGGTTAGCTATTAATCTTAAATCTAAACCTTTCTTAGCCATTCCTGCTAAACTTAAAGGATCGTCTGCACCGGTTATTGAGTCGTATCCTGAAGTGTAACAGAGAAAAATATGGCTCCTTGCACGACTCATCATTTCACGAAGAATTTTATCAGCCATAGGTTCATAGGGTTTTGTCCAAACTTCTTCAAAATGTGTTGCAATTCCTTGAAACAAAGACCCCATTACTGACATGCCCTTGAGATAGATTACCGAATATTTAAGGATTATTGTTATGAAATTACCAGTATTTACGAGCTGGGAATATCATTTTTGATTTTGCTGATTTCTCTTGCCATTCGATGAGAGCATCAAGCTCATCCTGAGTTTTCTTTGGAATTCTAACAATAATTACTGTTGGTCCTTTGGTAGGTGATTGATATGCTGGATCTTCTGGTTGAACATATCTTTCTCCACTTCCTGAGCAAGTAGAAGAATAATCTCTCCTTGCAGGAAATACTAATTTTGATCTTGAAGATTTCTCTTGCCATTCGAGGAGAGCATTTAATTCATCTAAAGTTTTCTTGGGCATACGAACGGTAATATATTCTGGTCTAGTCACTTCTTTTGGCATATATTAGATTGATTTCAAATCTATATAAATATTATTGTGATTATAATGTGAGTCAGGCATAGGCCAGATTCTGTCGGAATTCGCTTGCGCAAACATTCCGTGCTGACATCTGTCTTAGCGAGCGGCTAGGGCTCTTGCATCGGCGAAGGCGCCAATCCTTTTCAGGACTCTCTGCTCTATGGGCAGAGCGTTTCATCATATCTGCAAGCTAAGCTTCCCTCACGGTTCATAGCTAACTTGCAACTGTGTCGTTTCTGTTGCCAGAGAAAACCTTGCGGTTTTCGCTGCCTTGAAAACATTGCGTTTTCCAGGGGTGCTTTCCCTCACGAAAATCCACCTTTCAATGGATCGCCTTTTCGTTTTTATCGACGATAAAAACGGATGTCCGGACCTTCCTCAGAATAAGAAATGATGTTTTTGACATTTCTTGTCAATTTAATGACATATCCCGTGATCAGCTGCCCGACTCACAAAAATAGGTAATTTGTGAGTTTTTAAGACTTTCTAATGCTGCGGAAATAGAATCATATCTTTCCAGTCATGCACTCCTCTTTGGATCATTACCTGATTGATATTATGAACATATCCGAAGTACCTGTTCAAGGAATCATGCATATCGGGATGCATATTTGCGATTGGCACTTTCCCATATTCTCGTACTAAACGTCTACATATTTGATAATGTTCTCTTCTTAGAAGAATGGGAAAATCCTGAACATGTTTTGGATTATATTTCCAGACCCATTCTCTTAGAAGGTTTGAATTTTCATTTACTGCCTTGGAAAAAGCATGCACATCTAATTCTATGTACTTGCTATAAAATGGAAAATAATTTAGAAGCTTCGTGAGCAAACTAGTCATGATAATTGAATGTATGCCAAGTTTAAAATAATTTCTGTTATCTAGTTATCATTAAAGTTATGTTGTAATTAGACAGAGGGATTGTTTCATTTAGAATTGGATAGGGTGAAATGTCTTGCAATTTTAATTTGTATAGGAAAAGTTCGGCAGTTGTGGAGGTTTCATTTGAGTTTGCATTGGAAAGGCGGACTATTGCAGATTTGCCTCCAGTTTTCTTGAATTCTATCTCAGCCGTTGCGTGTCCTGCCTGAATGCAGGTTGCATTTATTGGACAGCGAGAGTCTTCAGTAATATTTAGGAAATGGATGTGTAATCCTGCTGCATTTATCGACGCTGATTGACCTAGCTTAAGAACAAAACTCTTGCCGACAGAAACTTCTAAATCTTCTGGAATTTCCTGAACGGTCTCATTTTTTATGACATTGGCAGTGACCTTTACATGATCCTGATATAGTAGCAGAACTATGAAGGTAGCTAGAAGCAGGAAAACCAACGAAACTAGAATCAATTTTTTATCCATGAAAAATCAGAGAAGAGGTAGTATATATTATTTTCCCCTATCTTAGGTTTTCTCTTCGAGAGATTTTGTTCTATTTTGTGAAGGAAGTGATTTTGCATAATTGGAT
>JBAXMY010000077.1:0-4867 GCA_037134055.1 archaeon | reverse complement strand
CTGCGTTAACCCATCCTTGTCGATAGTCATAACCACAACCCAGATTTAACTTTTTTGCACTCTTCAGAGGCATTTTCAAATTTTTTTCAATAAATTTGATGTTCGATACTATTTCTTTGTTTATGGCGCCCATTATTCCTTTCTCGTTAGATATAGATAGTATGTTGTATATCTTGCATTTATTATGTCTTTGTATGTTCTTTTTGCAAAAATATTTCTGTTTCCTGTGAAAAGGTATTTTACTTCGAGATTATTTTCCTTCAGAAATTTGACAAACTCTTTTCTCTGTGGTGTGTTAAAGAATTGAGCATGGAACTCAAAAAATATGGATATGCCTGGATTGTTTTTTATAAGTTTCTTCGCTCCTTTTAGAATGTTGAACTCGTATCCTTCCACATCCATTCTTATGAAGTCTATCTTTTTATCTCCGAAGAGGTTGTCTAGCGTGTCTACACGCATCTTTTTTACGCCAATGATATCGCTGGCGTCTCCTTTTACGAATCGGCTGCAATTCCACATCTTAGACATGTAAAATGGGAGAGTTCCCTTCTTGTCACTTATTGCCATGTTCATAAGAGTAATCCCATTGTATCTGTTTAATTTTATGTTTTTCTTTAGATAGGCAAATGTAAGAGGATTAGGTTCAACGGCATATATCTTACCAGTACCTTTTTTAGCAATTTTTGCTTCCATGAGAAGATAATAACCTAGATTGGCTCCAAGATCTATTGTATTCATATTTGGTTTGTACTCTTTAAAGAAACACTTTACTGAATTTGGTTCACGTATACCTTCCAAAACCAGATCCTTGGAAAGTCCTTCGTCTGCAACTGGTAGCAACATCTTGTTACCTAAGATATTTAGCTTAATCTCCTTTTTTCCCTTAACTATCTGTTTATACCTTTCTTCACTTGTATCAAAGAACTGGACGACTTTTCTATAGGGATATGTTAATACTCTCCCAAGAGAATAAACAATATATTTGAAGAAGATATTTTTGTTATCCCGATATGTAAATCGAAGATGATCTAGAAAAAATAATGCGCTCTGCCCAATGTTTTTATTGTCTATTTGATGTTCCATATTATTAAATTCCTCTTCTGAACTTTTGTATATTCTCCCTTGCAGAACTTAATATAAAAAGGTTTCCATGTAAAAGTAAGGAAGAAAATAATGAGGCAGAATAACCTGCAAGTTTCAAGTATTTATGATTTGAAAGAAGGCTATAGAGAGTGATTTCAAACTTTTTAGATATTAAATTTGGTGTATTATTTAAAGAATTTGTGTGTTTTTGTGGTAAATTAATGATTGGAAAAGCTAATACCGTATCAATTGAATCGGGGCTTACCATACGATCTTCGATTATCTTTTTTATGAGTGAAATGTTTTTTTTCACGAACTTTTTACTAAAGGAGAAGCAGGAAAGTGGGAATGCTTTACTAATTTTTTTAGGGTCAGGAGATGAATGGGCCTTGAGAGCAAAAATTTCCCCTAAACCTTTTGAGCTAACTAAACAATCATTTAGTAAAACGTTGGCTCCTGCTTTGAATGCTATCTTTTTCATTTTTTCTGATTCAGGTATAAACTTTACAGATCCTTCAACTAGAGTTAATGAATCTTCGCTCATATTTTTTAGTAGGGATTCTAAATTGCTTTGTTGCAGAGAGCTGACATCTAAAATTAGACTTTTATTTTCAGGCCATTTTTGTTTTGGTTTTGTCTTCTTTATGGAATTGAAGAACTTTCTGAATTTTGTGTCCCAATTGAATTCACTAATTACTTTTTTATAAGCATTGTGTGCCATATCTTCACGTTCTTTCTCATTTTTAAGGTAATAACTTATTTTTTTTGCTAAATCCTCTGCATTTTTGAAATATGCCACATCTTTTCCAGGGACAAACATTTCCTTAGTGAGAGTATTATCGGTTACAATCTGAAAGGTTCCACTCCCTCCAACTTCTGTCAGACGCCCTTTAATCTGGATGCCCTTATTGAAATCGTCCAATAGAAAAGAGAGAATTATCTTACTTTCGTTTGTTATCCTGTTTATATCATCGGCATATCCCCGATAGTTAGAACTTATCTCTGAAAATCCTTCTATTGTGTCCCATTTTTTGCCCCAAATACTGACTTCTATGCCTTTTTTTATTAAATATTTTATAACTGAAACACGTTCAGGAGTTGGCTGCCCTATGAATGAAACATCGTATTTCTTTTGAACATTGATTTTCTTGAAGATGTCTATGTTGCAGCAGTACATAATTAGGTGAAAATTGGCCAGATGTTCTGATTTGGCCCATTTCAAGGCAGGAGGATAGGTAGTGATACCATGATCTATAAATGGTGCAAAATAACGGGAGTAGTTGTGAAATCGTAGCTCATCGTCTGTAAAGAAATTTATGATTTTTGTTTTTGGTGAAATTTCTTTTATTTTTCTGAGTGTTTCGATGTAAAACTCGTCATACATCAAAAGGAGGAATATATATTCAGGTTTATCTTTCTTTATAAGGGAAAGGAACATTTCATTCATCTTCTCTTTGCCATGCCTAAAGTAATTCTCCCTCGGGTCAAATAGAATAACGTTGGTGAATATTCTGCTTAGAGGAGTATACCAATTTTGATAGGGATAATCATTCTTGTCGCTACAATTCCAGGGTGCGAATATAATCTTACTCATAGGGCAGAAACTCAACTTCCACTTATAAACGTTTGGAAACATATTTCGCGTAATGAGAAAGAATTAAAAAGCTGGTACCTTAAGTTTAAGTATTATACTGGGGAAGAGATAATAAAAAAGAAATGAAAGAAATTAAAAAATTAATAATTTGGCTAACCAAGGTTTTGGGGATCTATGCAGCCCTAAAATTGTTGCAGGATCGCATTATAATTTGGTTTAGAGGAGATGAGCTTAATAGTGAGACTTCTCGGATTTATAGTTCGATACTGGGTATGGGAAATGGAAAAGATTTAATATTTGATATTGGCGCTTCAAGGGGCTACAAATCTAAGATGTTTTTAGATCTTGGATTTCGAGTCATTGCTGTCGAGCCCATAAAGAGAAATATTAAATTTATGCAAAAAAAGTTTCAAAATTATGGAAGGAAGATTAAGATTATTAGAGCGGGAGTCTCTAACAAGGTTTCATTTGAAAAATTGAGAGTATGCGCTAGTGAATCTTTTTCTACATTTTCTGATGAGCAAGTTAAAATGTTCAAAGAAAGCAAAGATACTGAAAACCTTGAGTGGTTTAAGGAAGAGAAAGTTCGTATGATTACTCTAGAGTACCTAATAAGTAGGTATGGCTTGCCCAAATTTATTAAAATAGATGTTGAAGGTAATGTGTTAAAGGTTTTAGAAGGTCTAAGCAAGCGAGTAGACTTAATTTCATTTGAGTATAATTCATTGAATATGGGCCCAGCTATTTCATGTATCCAGAGAATCTCTTCTCTTGGAGATTATAAGTTCAATATCTCGCGTGGCGAAAGTACTAAATTTACATATAATGGCTGGCTTGGGAAAAAAGAAATTTTGCGTAGAATACGATTAATAAAACGTAAACCTATGCAGTATGGTGACATATACGCAAAAAAAGCTAATTAGCGAATGTGTCTAAAGATAATTAGTAAGCCTTAAAAATAACCCTCATCTTTAGAGAGTATGCCTCTACCTAAAGGATTTACGAAAGCAAAGATAAATAGTAAGAACCCTCTCGTGACCGTAATTATTCCAGTTTATAATGAAGAGGAGGATATAGTTGAATGCCTTGAAAGTCTTAGAAGACAAACTTACAAGAAAATGGAAGTTATTGTAATCGATGATGGTTCAAATGATAAAACTGTTGAGATTCTTGGAAAATACAAGGAAGTTAAACTGTTAAGGCAAAAACATATGGGACCTGGAGAAGCAAGAAATCTTGGTGCCAGAAAGGCCAAGGGTGAAATAATTATCCTGATTGACGCAGACATGGTTCTTTTCCCAGATTATATAAGAAAGATTATAGTGCCAGTGATTGCTGGAAAAACCCTTGGAAGTATTGAATCGATTCAGTATAATGTGCATAAAACGAAGATGCAAGCGTGTTGGGGGAAAGTCGTCAGAACTACTCAATTAGAGGGGGAAAATAGCGGCACGGTACGTGCAATCGCTAAGAAGGATTTCTTAAATTTGGGTGGTTTTGATAGGAAATATGGATATGCAGATGATAGAACTTTCCACCTAAAGTACGGAATAAACTTCCTTATTGTTAAGGACGTCAAATGCTACCACAAAACACCACATGACTTTAAAGGAGTCTATAAACAAAGCAAGTGGATTGGTGCGTCCATGGATCGTGGCTTATTAGGTAGTCAGTTCGTTAGAATTCTGGCTCCATATTTCATGATCTTGGTCTCTCCTTTGGCAGTCCCTATTCTTGCAGTGAAAAAGACAATTGAAATAAAGAACTGGAGAATAATATTTCCATGGATGATTATATTTATGATTGCTAGATATTTTGGCACCATTGAAGGAATATTTCATAGAGCATACTTTAACAGGAATGTAAGATAGTTTAAGAAAGGTTTTAAAGGAAAAGAAGGCTCAGTTTTATATGAAAACACAGAATTCGGTTTATCAATCCGAAAGTTACGTAGATGCATTGAATTCTTCCAAGGAAAACATAAAAAAGACCTCTGATGGTCTGTTTTTTATTGAAAGAATCATTAAATTGCCTATATTTGGAAAGAGAAAAATAATCGAAGCAAAGGGAACCCTGAGTAAGGAACAAATGACCTCATTTAGAAAGGTTTCTGAGGGTTATTTTTATGGTACTGTTGCTCCGTGCGTTCTAAATACCTCAGATGATGCATTTACAGAGTCTGGATATGCT
>JBAXMY010000076.1:0-4900 GCA_037134055.1 archaeon | reverse complement strand
CATTAATGCAGTTTATTATTTACCGCTTTTTGTATCTGTCTCTATCCCATTCTACTGGGTAGTCTGGCTTTTGATATCACTTTTGATCTTTATCCTACCAACTTACTATCTGCAGAAATATTTATATGAAAGATCCAAAAAATATAGACATTAATAACTTACTTCTTAAACTTCCCAATAATTAGAGGGATAACTCCTGAGAGAACAATGAGCCCCATTACAAACGCTGCAACCCTATAGTTTGAAGGTTGCATTTTCACGAAAATAAAGATTATGATTCCCCAAATGGCTGGACCTACGACTGAAGCAACTCTTTCTGCAAATGTGTAAAGGCCGAAGAACGTTCCACTCTCTTTTTTAGGAATAAGATATGCAAAATAGCTTCTGGAGGATGCAAACGTCCATCCAGTACTTAAACCATATATGAAAAAGACATAGATTACTAGGGAAGGCCAACCATTTAACGCAATTAACATTATGCTAATGGAAGAAGCTATCAAAGAAACGATTAAGTTCAATCTTCTGTTAAGCCTGTCCGAGAGGACTCCTCCACCTGCCGCTCCAAGAATGAATCCTAATAGCACAACGATAAATATTATCGCTTTGGCCGAATCTGGAATGCTAAATACTTTCTGCAGATAAATCGAAGAATATAGTATTATCGTTTGAATTGCATCACTGAAAAGATAAAAAGAGATAAGCAAAGGCAAAACACCTGGATGATCCCTGCTTCTTTTTAAATTTAACACGAAACTCTTCCAAAATGGTTCTTTTTCAACCACCTTCAGTCTAGGCAATTTCTTATTTCTAAAAGCAAAATATGAGGGCAATGCAAAAATAATGAATGCTATCATGACTGGAATAAGAGGAGATAACCTATCAGCTCCAAATATGGTTATCTGTCCATTTATTACTGGTAAAGTTAATAAAATTCCTGCTAAATTTCCAAGCTGACCGAATGCAAATCCTATACCTGACACTCTTCCATATGTTTTTTCAGTAGAAATATGCTTTATGAACGAATAGTATGGCACAAATGCAAGTTGCATGAACAATTGATACAATCCAAAGAAAATTAATGCCAAAACAACGGAGGGCACTCCAGCAAGAAGTCTACCAGCAAGAAAGATAAACAACACTGCAACCAAAGATGCAGTTGTTGCACCCATGAATATTTTGAAATGCCAACCTCGAGTATCTCCTTTCCTGCCCACATAGGATGAAATAAATATTAACACAATTGTTGCAAGAATAAATGGAAGGGAAAACCAAAAATCAGTGAAATGATTGTCTACAACTACCCACTCTGAAAAATAGAGAGTAAGATTGATAAAAACCATGCTAATTGCAAGATCATACAAATACCATGAAACTAGTTCTTTACTCCAGAGTTTTTTATCCAACAGAGAGTTTACAATCATGCACTATGCAACCAAATTGCATTAAAAAAGCCTTTGTTTTAATAAAAAGATAAACGCCCCGAGCAGGAATCGAACCTGCGGATCCTTGCGGAAACACGCTTTCCAAGCGTGCGCAGTACCATTGTGCCATCGGGGCTTACTTTAACAATAAAAAAGCAGTTTATAAAACTTAACCTGTCTAACTAGACATAGATTTTTTCCAGGGATCATATACTGAATGAAATGCCTTCTTCACATCCTCAAATACGGCAGATTCATCTCTTTCACCATCGATCTTCACAATTCTACCAGTAATACTACGAATCATTGGACTTGGCTCTGAGATTAGTGCAATTTCCAGATATTTCTCAACCATTCTAGGAAAGAACTCCGGACTTTCAAATTTCTCAAGTGGCTTTCCTCTACTCTGAGCTCTTTCAATTCCGGTTTTCGCCGAGATATCGATAAATATGGTTAAATCTGGTGGAATGACTTTCAAATCACTATGCATCTTCCAAAGTTCTCCTAAATCCATCCCCTGAGCTCCCTGATGTCCTAATGTGGACATTGCATATCTATCGCAAAGTATAATCTTTCTATTCTCCTGTTCAAGATATGAAGTAATTTCCTGCGAATGCTGTGCCCTATCGGTCGTGTAAAGATAGGCCATTCTTGCCCCACCTGAAAATGCATCCAACTCCGTCTGCAATCTCTTTTTTATCTCGTTAGCAAGACTAGTTGGCTCTCTAGTTGTCAAAACATCCTGATATTTATCCAACTTTTTTATGTACAAATATAATTTGTCTAATTGAGTACTCTTTCCACAACAGTCTACTCCTTCAAAAGCAAAAAACAAACCCTTTCTTTCCATGCTTACGCCAAAAGTCTTCCAGATTCTATATCTGCAATCATCCCTTTAATTTGATTCAATTGTTTTTCTCCGAATCTCCAAGTTTCTTCTGTCATTAAATTCTCAAGCTCTGGAATAACAATATTCTCCGCAGCAAACTGGCTATCCTTTGCTCTAGCCACTGCCTTTTCTTCGCCCAGTTCTATAAATGCCAGAGCACCTTTTCCAGCACCAGTTATATCCTGGCCATATATGTGTAGGTTCGAACTATAATCCGAATAACTTCCAACTCTTACCTCGCGACCAATTCGCTTTTCAAGATCCTTTGCTAGAACCTGCTGCATGAAAGTTAATCCTACCACATTGTCTCCCCAAGCCTTAGGCAAATCTCTAGATCTCCATTTAGCATCCATATGCAAATAGGAAATTCCTTCATGCTCAGTACATTCCAAATGTATTTCTCTCAGGCAGGGCATGTCATCCTTTAGTAAAGCATCAACTGCTGGAACAGAAGTAGAAGCCACAGCACGTCTGTTTATTGAACTATCCTTCAATCTTTCCAGGGCTAAGTCCATCTGATCAATGGTTTTTCCTCCTTCAATAGGATATGTAAACAACCTTTGATGATATGAATATGGCCACTCAGTCGCCTGAAGCTTTCCCTTCTTTAATTGCTCAACCAAAGTTTCATAGGGCAAAACTAAATGGTCCTTAACACCCATTATTTCAGCAATATATTTTCCACGTTCAGAATAGCTCATCCCAGAATATCTCGGTTGATTAAATGGATTTGCAACTTCAATAAGAACTTTGGCTCTTATTGTTGGAGGATCCATATAGCTGCCATCGGGATTAACTTTGTCATATTGAGTTCTCATTTTCAATCCATTTTCATAGACTGCCTTCAGAGCGCGATAGTGTGCCTGAGGGATATTATCAGCCACAACATGTAATGTCGGAATTGTCACTCTCGTTTCCATTACAGAATTAAACGTCAGAGGTTTATAAATCCAGTTGCAATCTAAAGTATATCTTGGAGAATATAGTTAAAAATAATTAGTCTTTCATCTCAATTTTGATTTGAACTGATCTTGGAATCTGCAATTTCATTATTGGATGTAAAATTCTATCTTCTGCAGGAATATCCATGATTCTTCTGTGAACACGCATCTCATATCTGTCAAATGTTGCAGTTCCGCTTCCACATGGACTCTTTCTCGTAGTTACCTTCAGTCTTCTTGTTGGTAATGGAATTGGTCCTCTCATAACGACGCCAGACTTCATAGTAATCTCTTTGATAGATGCAATCACCGGATTCAAAGCATCTACGTCAATACTACTTAGCTTGATTCTTACCTTTGCCATGTGAATCTGTGACAAAATTGCTTTTTAAACCTTTTGAGGTGAGAGAAAAGCAATTTTCTAACAAAAAGTAGATAAATAACACTCCCTTAGAAAAGGTATGGGAATTCTCACCAACGGATGCAGAACAATTGAAATCGAAGCAAGAGTAAAATCAATAAAAAGAAATGGAACCTCTCCAGTATATAGACTCGGTGTTGAAACACGATATGGTATAGAACGCCTGATTTATGTTTCACATAAGGATATATCATTCACTACGGGGAGTAGAATAAAAGCCTATATCTTAAAACCACTCAATCCCGAAGAAAGCATAAATAAAAAAGTCGCAGATTTCAAGAATCCAAATCAGCCATCCTATCCAAATCCCTCCCACGCCAAAGGCGCCATGGATATCCTTCCAGCGCAATATAAAATGAACTCAGAAGAGACTGCATCCAGAATTGAAGTTCTCGCGAACGAATAATTTTTTTAAAATACTAAAATTAACATAATAACATGAGTGGGCTCACGGCGCCGCGAGCCATGAGCCCTTTCATCCCAGCCATGAGCGGGATGAATATGATATGTGATGATAAAATTAAATTTGATGCATTTAAAACACTATCTAATTTTATTTAATACCTTGCCAAAGTCCTATTCTCAACCTGATGTGCCAAATCTACTCTGATATTTCTTGCAGTAATATCCAATCCTGCTCCAGGAGCTTCAATGATTGATGGAGTTCTGCCATAATCCTTTGTATGAATGATAATCTTGTTAGCCGCCCCAGACAACATTCCCAATGGGCTTTCTCTAAGAACTCTTTCCAAACCAACCCTTATGATTGGGCAGTCCTTCATCTCGAATCTTGCAACATACCTTAAAACCTTTCCCTCTTTTCTAGCATCTCTGACTTCATTCACAAAATACTCATCAAGTTCTTTTAGATTTTTCATGAAAACATTCGCGTCCTTTTCGTCTAAGAACTTATTCGGAATGAATGGTTTTCGTTTTATATCTGAATACTCTATTCTGTATCCGGCAGTTCTTGCTAAGATTAAAATCTTACGTGCCACATCTTCACCAGATAAATCTTCTCTCGGATGAGGTTCCGTGTAACCTAATTTTCTGGCTTGCTCCACAATTTTAGAAAATGGTACTCCTGCTTCAAGAGCAGAACATATGTAACCTAAAGTGCCAGAAAAACAACCCTCAATCTTATAGGGTAAATCTCCCGCATCTCTCAAGTCTTTCATTTTATCAACAGCTTCTGCTCCAGCCATTACCGAGCAGCGATATCCATACC
>JBAXMY010000075.1:0-5122 GCA_037134055.1 archaeon | reverse complement strand
GTCAGATCAGGTTCATGTTGCAACTATTGGAGATGATTCTAGCTGTGGGTATGGTGTATATGTTAGTTGCACTAATTTCTGGCAAGGTATAGGTGCGTTATCTTTAGGGATAAAGAGATGAGCAAAGCAGTTATGATAAAAGATTAGTATATACGGCTCGCCCAAAAGCGAGCTGTTTCTAAATAAAGTTCGCACAAGCCCCAATGCGCACGATTATGCCATTTGGGCATCAAGCGCACGCCAGGAATTGAACCTGGACAAAATCGGGCTGCAGCCGATCCCAGTAACCATTGTGGCACGTGCGCATTCTCCATACAAAAATCTTAGAAGATCTCTGCACAGATAACATTCACTCTATTTCTGATTATTTAAATCTTCTTAGCTCTTATTCGCGTGAAAATCTCATGTCTCTTGGAGGATTATCCATGCTACAAGAAATTGTTTTAATCTTCTTTGAAGAGGTCGTGTCCAAGATAACATACCTAAATGTATCACCACCACTACCTATGTTAACAGCATCCACCGAACCAAACTTTCCATTAAAATAGTGATGGGTGTGCCCACAAAAATGATAAGCACTCCAATGAGTTTTGATTATTTCTCCAAGTCTTTTACTTCCCGAATATGGACTTCTCGCTTCCGCGCTAGTTCCCGCAAATGATATATCTGGAAGCGTATGCGAAATAGTCATCAGAGATCCTCGAGCATGCCTAACTCTCATTTCAAACCTATCTAAAATCTTGTTACATAAATCTGGATTAGTCGTCTTACCCATATTAATTTTAAGAAAATCTTGATATGTCCTTTCCCGTTTTACCTTTCCAGATTCGGTGAATGTTATCAATCTTCCCGTCTCAACATCCTTCATCTTCTGCCGATCATCATCAACCGCAGGAAATGAGTAGTCATAATGTCCATATGTTCCAACAATTGTCCAATTTTTGATGTCTAAGTTAGTCGTTTCCAAATAGTGCACACCCATTTTCATAGCCATTTCCGGATAAACTCCAAACAGCAACTCTTCAGCAGTGTGACTTGGATCACTATCCCAAATGTCATGATTACCTGCAACAAACGCAATTGGGCAGCGTATCTTTCTCTGCAGATGATCAAACAGCCTGTAATGATTCTCCCTATTTGGCGATGGCTCAGCATTGTCACCTCCTAGAAGCAGGACATCAAAATCCTCTTCTGGAAACAATGTATCAACATATGGCCCAGATCTCCAGCGAGGATTATTAAGATGCAAATCGGAAAAAATAAGTGCTTTCATTTTCTTTCTATCGAACGCTCCCACTCGGATTTGAACCGAGGACCCTCGGATTTCTCCTAAAATATTAGAAGTCCGATGCTCTATCCAGGCTGAGCTATGGGAGCTCATATGAAAATCATAAACTTGTTATTTAAACTTAATCATTCTCCTCAAAAATTAGTCTAATTTGAGAGGAATGAGCTTTCTTTCATAATGTCGTAACTGTTGTTTATGATGTCTCTTAACAGCAATTCTAATAAGATATATCATCAAACCGAATATTAATACAACAAGCACAAACAATGAAATTTTACTTCCCACCGTACCAGAGACTACATTTCCAGTCACACCGCTTCCATTCTGCAAGGAGGTAGTTAGCTCATCGCTGAAATATCCATTTGAAACTGCCAAGACTATTTTGTCGTACCCTTGTTTATCAAATGAAATCGCATACTCTCCATTGCCATTCCCCTCCAGAACAACTTCCTGCTTTACCAAGATAATACCTGAGGGATCATAAATAACAACCTGATAACTTCCAGACTTCCCAGAGAAATCCTCCAGATTATATGATATCTTAGCAGTGTTACCAGAAACAACCACATCGTCCAAAACTATAGAAAAGTAACTATTCTCACTCCTAATTGGTTCCCTTGTAACGACTACATTTCCAGTGGAATTGATATTCTGCAGAACAAATAGAAATGCTACAAATAGGGCAAAATATGCAAAAAAATACACTACTTTTTTACTCATACCTATACCCATACTTCCATTCTTATAAACGTTTCTTAGCAACCTATTTAAACAATATTTCACATTTGATAACATGGAAAAGGTAAAACTTACATTCCTTGGCACAGGCGATGCGATTCCGACTAAAATAAGGAATCACACAGGCATTTTAGTTAGTTTCAACAAGGAAAACATACTCTTAGATTGCGGAGAAAACATGCAAAGGCAGTTCAGAATTGCAGGTATAAGCCCGAATGACCTGACAAGAATAATCATAACGCACTGGCATGGAGACCACATCCTAGGACTTCCAGGATTGTTCCAAACCTTAGCCATGCGAGACTACAAAAAAACATTAAAGATTTATGGTCCTCCTGGAACAAAGCGTGGAATTGCATTAGTCCAGGAATTAGTCAAACAGATTAGAATAAACCTAGAAGTGCATGAAGTTTCAGGCAAATTCATAGATGAACCTACCTTCTTTGTAGAAGCAGCATCAATGCAACACGGCAGTACTCCAACAAATGCTTACTCAATCAAATTTAAAGATAAATTTAGACTAGACGATAAGAAGATAAACAAATTCAAACTTCCCCATTCTCCAATTCTCAAGGAACTGCAGAGAGGAAAGGATATCACAGTTAATGGAAAGAAAATAAAAGCCTCTCAAGTAGGAACAATTGAAACTGGAAAGAAAATTACCCTTGTCCTAGACACGGCATACAATGAGCATGCAGTAAAACTAGCTAAAGATTCGGACATCCTCATTACTGAGGCTACATTTCTTGCAGATTCGGAAAGGGGAGAAGAACTTGCCAAGCAATATGAACATCTAACGGCACAACAAGCAGCCACAATAGCAAAGAAAGCAAAGGCTAAGAAGTTAATCATCACACACATTTCACAAAGGTATGAAGCAAACCTTAACGCAGTAAGAGATGAAGCAAAGAAAGTCTTCAAGAACACGCAACTGGTTAAAGATTTTGATATTGTTGAACTTTAATTACATTTTTTGAATCTGGCGTCCACCGAGAGAAATTCTATATGTCTTATTTTCAATCCTGTGCTCGGGAGGCCATTTCCAATCGAGCGTTATTCCAATCTTTGCCATTAAATCAGTTAAATTTACTCCATGCCCTTCCGGACTACCATTGACAATCATACATTCATGCGTTTCCAGAAAATGAGTCACATCAGCTCGATGCATCTTCCTTGCAGTTGGCTGCCATATTCTAGGATTATAACATTGCCGATTATTCCAATTCGGATGCGCCTGCTTCATCCTTTCGGCAAACTCTCCGAGATTGAATGGCGTATAAATTACATAAATGTTTGATCTAAAATCCAGCATTTTATCAATTAAAGGCAATCCGGGAGGACAGCCTTCCTTTTTCCCGTAATTTGGACAGCCATGTGGATGTCCGTAGAAAGGTTTCCTGCATAAACCTTGAATTCTTCGTTCAAACACAATATCTTGAGGATTTATCTCTGCAATCATAAAAACTTTCGAGAATCATACCTTTTAATTCTTTCCAAACCTTCCAAGTTAGAACTAAGAACCGAAAACCGGCTTCAGCTAAAAATCAAAAATAATTACTTGCCCAATGAAGTAGAAGCTGGTGAAATAAAGATTATCGTGTCGCCCCTTAGGAAGGTTAGACCGATGCTTTTCTTCATCTCTCCATCTTGCATTTCCTTAGCATTGTCTAGTACGACATTTATATGTATGTCGAACGCTAGCAAAGTACCAACGAACTGCTTTTCTCCTTTCAATTGCACAAGAACTTCCTTTCCCTTTGATGCGTTCAAAAGGTCTAGAGGTCTTTCAATGCCATTTACCATATTTCCAATCACAAATCTGCATATATAAATATATCGCGTCTTGATTACATCTCTTTCATCAACGCAAGATGATTCAAATCTGCTGCATCTTCCGCAATTTTAACAATGTGTCTTAAAAATCTAATACTTTTTCCATCCAAACCTTCAACCTTAAGAGATTTTTCCCTTATCTTCTCCCGCACGGCATAAATTTCCGAGATTTTTTTATGATTAAATTGATAGTATAAATCAAACGCCTTACCGAGAGCCTCCTTCGACTCCTCCGCAATCTCCTTTAGAACCTGACTCTTTTTGATACCATATTTAATGTTTGTTCTCCATGCTCTAACGATTTCATCACCAATCTTTTCAAGCATATATGAATAGGTGAACATGATTCTCCCATTCACAATGTCTCCATATGCCATTTTGTTTATGGCTCTCTGAAGATATAAACAAAACTTATTCACTTCCAAGTCTCTAGAATTTACATCTTCCAGTTTTCCTAGGGATTTTCCAAATACATCTTCAATTGCCGCATCATAGAATGAAAGAATTATCTGAAAAACTCTCTTGAAGATCTCGTCAAGGTGTTGATAATTCCCACCACTTACATCCTTTAGAACATACTCTCCCTTTGACTGCGATATTAATGCAAAACCAATCAATCCCGATGTGGCTTTAATTATGATTGGAGATATATCCTTCTTTGATGCAAGAATGATTTCATCGGCTCCTTTCGCATATAATGCCCCAACTAGTCTAAAGACACTTCCAGTACCATATTCACTAACATCTACCCTTACACTCTTACCTGCCGCAGTTCCATCGGAACTGATACTCAAAGACTTCTCAGATTCCACCACATCCAATTCACTATTCTCATTAATGCCATTCTTCCTTACCCAATCGATGGGTAAAGTCAATGTGTATGCCTGATTCCCTTGACGTATTACTTTCCTTTTCATATTATTAATATTAATCATATCGAAAATATATAAATGTTTCGGAGGCCTTCAAAGAGTGAAACATAGGAAAAACAACATGACAAAGAAAATAACACTCGAATACATAAAAGAAACACGCCCAAACGTCTACGCAGAGCTCTGTCTAGAAGTGGGAGACAAAGAATCAGCCTTAGAGATCTATGAGAAAACAAACCCATTCAGAGCTGCAGAGCTGGCACTTGAGCTTAATCGATACCAGCAAGCAAACACTCTAGCAGACAAAGCGCTCAAATTCTCCAAAGAAATATTAGAAGATGCCCAAAGATATGCTAAAGAAACAGCTGAAGCTGGAATGGGTGGAGGACTA
>JBAXMY010000074.1:0-5146 GCA_037134055.1 archaeon | reverse complement strand
GATGACTCTTCTTAGACAGGAGAATGTGCAAATTCTCCAGGCTGAAATTGGACAGATTGGAAAAGTGGACATAGTATCTGCGCAGACAAATGTAGAAATAAATCCATTGGATGCAGTAATTCTTGGATTTAATGTGGAAGTTGAAAAAGATTTGGATACAAAGGGAATAAAGATTTTTACCAACCCAGTTGTTTACAGATTGATCGAAGATTTACAGCTATGGAGAAAGAATAAGCAGGCAGAGATTGAACGTGAAAGGTTGATGGGCATGGCAACCATCGGAAAGATTGAAATCCTTCCACAATATGTCTTTAGAAACTCGAACCCAGCCATATTTGGAGCACGTGTCGTGGCTGGTAGAATAAAGTCGGGAATGCCTATGATTGATGAATCTGGAGAAGAAATTGCAAGAGTAAAAAGCTTACAGCATGAGAAAGCTAATGTGGAAGAGGCAAAGGAAGGACAGGAACTTGCAGTTGCACTTTCAGGCATTGCCTTTGATAGAAAGTTGAAGGATAAAAAGTACTTGTACATTGATGTTTCAGACAAGCAATTCAAACATTTTAAGAAAAATAAGGAATATCTGTCTGCTGAAGAGTTGCGTGTACTCCAGGAAATTGCAGATATGAAGAGAAAGAAGGATATTAATTGGGGTTTGTAGCGCTCTGGGAATAGTTTTAAATACTGGCTTTTAGGCTGGTTTTTATGATACATTTACCTAGGTCAAGTGGAAAGGGAGTTTTGGCTAGAATAAAATATGCCGTTGCCAAAATGGAATATCTTCCAAGACCAGAGTGTTATGAAGCAAGTTCTCTAAAAGATTTTGTTGACTCCAAGGGAATTATAGTTCCGACTGCCGAAACAATGTTTTTCATGTTTCCAAATAGAATTCTTCATGCAGGTTCTGCTGCAGTTATAATCAAAGGTAGAACGTATTTTGAATATGAGAAGGGTAATCCTGTTTTGACCAATAGGCCAAGCCAAAAGTATTTGATGTATAACCGAAAAGAATCTAGATTCGAGCAGGATATGCGTAATTCGGGAAGACTAGAAGTTTCAATAGTTCCATCGGAAAATAGGATTCCATTCTCACGAATTGATGATATGGATAAAAGGTTGCTTTTGGAAACAATAGATTGGAATAACTACAATCCCCTAGCCATGTTTAATGTTGGAATAATTTATGATGTTAAAACTGATAAAGTTCATCTAAAGCGATTTGATTTGTTTAATAAGGACGATACTCGAGGACAGGGGCATATATTAGAGACACCAAGGGGAAAGGTTAGTGAGGCAATGGGAACAGATTTACATCCCCTGGTAGTTGAAGAGAATCCTACCGAATTAAAGACGGGTAAATAGTTCTTTTTGTAAATGATAAGCTTTATAAATGTCTTTTTGTGAACTAGAATATGGTATTTAAGATTATAATTGGAGACAAGGGAAAGGCATGGAGAGTCGAGACTGAAGATGAGTCAATTCTAGGTAAATCCATAGGAGATACAATTAAGGGTGAAGAAGTTAAAGCAGAACTTGCAGGATATGAATTAATGATTACTGGTGGTTCGGATAATGCCGGATTCCCTCTTTCCGATAAGGTTGAAGGTACTGCTTTGAAAAGACAGGTATTAACAAAGGGATGGGGAATGAGAAATAGTGCTGAAGGACTTAGATTGAGAAAGACGGTAAGAGGAAAGACCCTTTCGACTACCACGAGCCAGATAAATATGAAGGTTGTTAAGGCTGGAAGTAAGAAGTTTGAGGAAGTATTTGCTGATCAGAACAAGCCAGTGGAAGTTGCAGAGAAGAAAGCTAAAGCTCCTGCTGTAGAAGCTGCACCCGCAGCCTAGTTCTAATTAAATCTTCTAAATTTAATATGGAAAACATTCTAAACAAAGTCCAGAGTATTGTAATAAAGATTGGTTCTTCAGGTATAACGACAGATCATGATATTGACCGGGAATCAATCAAAAACTTAGCTGTTGCTGCAAAGGAATTAAGGGATTTAGGAAAGAAGGTAACAATAGTTACATCTGGAGCGATTGCGGCCGGGAGAAGGGAATTAAGTTACTGGGATGAATCAGATCTTGCAACAAAGCAAATGCTGGCTGCAGTTGGTCAGCCTGTGCTAATGCGAGAGTACTCGCAGATATTTTCCAAATACGGACTTTCCATTGGACAGTTTTTAGTTAAGAAGGCAGATTTTGAAAATGGAAGCCTTGAATTTTTGAGGCAGTCATATAAAAGAACGTTGGACCAGGGAGTAATTGCTTTGTTCAATGAGAATGACACAACGGCAGTGGAAGAAATAAAGTTTAGTGATAATGATAATCTGCAGGAGTTAATAATTAACTATCTCGGTGGAGATTTGATGGTGAATTTGATTAAGTATGATGGATTTTTGAAAAACGGACAGGTATTGAGTGAATCTAACGTGTATAATTCCGAATTCTATGATAATCTTTCTGGAAAGGCAAGAGAAGGTCGTGGAGGTCTCCAGGGCAAGCTTGATGCAATTCGTAAAGTTACTGAGAAAGGAAAATATTGCATAGTGGGCAATGTGAAGGGTAATATTTTGGGAATGATTGAAGGAAGGGCAGTGCATACTAGATTTAAGACATGATGGCACTACTTGTCGTTAATGAAAAAATATCAGATATATTTTAATATCTATTTGAATGAGAGGTATTATGATTCCTTTACAGTATTTGGTTGCAGTACACAGGGCGTTGGTAAAAAGAGAAAGTTATTCTAGCCAAAAGGCTCTCGATGGTATCGTTCAAGCAAGTTGTCAATCTATGCCCGGACTTGAGAATCAAATGATGTGCAGCCCGCTCGACAGGGCAAGTTTATTTACTGGACCATTCATGCTTGCATCAAAAATAAAAAGGCATATTTCTGGAGCAGTAATTAAAGAACCTGAGAGTTCATACGCCTCCATCTATCACTTTGTTAGAAAAGGAGATCAGGTAAAAGCAGATTACCATACGGCTAGGCTGGTCAGGGCAGAGGATTTGAAGGGCGAATTAATGTCTTGGAAACCTTCAACCCATCCAGTTTGGAAAGAATTTGGCGCGAAGGATAGTGTGCAAGGAACTCCTAGTGCCATAGTAAATCCAATTATCAGGAGCGAATTTGCTCTTGGAAAGAGTTATGTTGAATTGCTTATTCGAAAAGATGGGCCTGGAAGCATGCTCTGGATGTTTATGGATTCCAAAACCGGCAATCCTGAAGAGATTGAAGATCATGGACATGTAGGTGTTATTGGAAGAAAATATGACGACGAGATTTATCTAGGTCTTGAAGATATGCCCTCCAATGGGCGTTGCAGATATGACAGGAATAAACTTGTAAGGGAAGGCTTTGTTGCTGGACACGAAGGTAATTTTAGGGAGCTAGCATATCATTGCGGGAATTGTAATTCTATATACAAGAAACCAACTCCCAAGATTGAAAGATTGAGGGCAGAAAGACTAGCTAGGAAGAGAGATAGGGAAGTTGTTTATGGCGCAGATCAAGAGATGACTGCAGCGGTTGCATAGTTCTAATTAAATTTATAATCTATCTTTTCCTGAATAGTATATGAGTAATCTGAAAAGAGCAGTGTTAAACATGGCTTCCGTGAATATGGGTGCTAGGAAGAGTGACAGGATTCTCGTATTGACTGATGATTTTGACAAGAAGAGAACAAGACTTGCTGAGGAAGTGAATGAAATTCTTTCTTCAAAATACAATACAAATTTTCATATCTATAAAAATACGGGACAGAACGGGAAGGAACCTGACAAGGAAACTGCCAAGCTGTTGTTCAAATATGATATCATCTTCATGATTAATTCATTCTCTCTCACGCATACGCAGGCAAGGGAAAATGCAAGCAAGAAAGGCGTGAGAATTGCAAGTATGCCTAGCTTTGAAAGGAGCATGTTTGCGACTGCAATGTCTGCAGATTACAATAAAGTTGGGAAGCGTGGTGAACGGCTGTTAAAATTTACTGGCAAACGAGGGCAAATATTGGTTGAATCTGAAAATGGGACCATGCTCTATGTGGAGTATCCTATTGCATTTGTAGATGATTTTGGAAAATATGTTAAGAGAGGAGACTGTGGCAATCTACCATCTGGAGAGATATTTGTTGCATCAAGTTATGTCTCTGGGACGCTTGTAATTGACAAAGGTTGGTTCTACGAAGAGGAGTGGGGGAAGAAGAATGATTCTCCAATTACTTTTACAATTAGAAACACGGAAATTACTGAAATAAATGGAAGTAAACTTGCTCCAAGGCTGAGAAAACTATTCTTTGCAAAGAAGCATAGAAAAAGAGTAGCCGAACTTGGAATAGGATTGAATGATAAAGCAAGAAATCCTCTAAATACTTTGGAAGCGGAGAAAATACTTGGAACAATACACATGGCATTTGGAAATAATATTCATTTTGGAGGAAAGAATGATTCGGACGTGCATTATGATTTTATTCTAAGTAAGCCCAGTTTGTTTGTTAATGGAAAGAAGATTATCAATAAGGGCAAATATTTGTTTTAGTTATTATGGAATTCTTGTATTCTCTTTGGGATAATTTGGCCAACCTCTAGCACCCCAATAATCACACATATTAACAAACGCTGCAAGTGGCCCGGCAACATTTTTATGTGGGTCATAGTCTCCTTTCTCTCCTTCCGCATACTTTAAGGCATTTCTATGTTCTTCAGTTAGTCTAAATCCATATCTTACAATAATCTCTTCTCTGAATTGTTCTATCGCTTGTTCGTTCTTCCTTCCTTCTGCACTTTGAAGTCTACTTTGTCCAGGTATTTGTTTCCAAGGCTTTTCAATGTCATGAAGAAAAAGAACTAGATATGCATCCTCTAATTTGAAGGGAAGGTCTCTTCCAGTTTCTTTGAATACATCATAAATCATGGTAGCAATGTTCATAGTTTCTAAGATGTGATCAAGATATCCTCCTTCCCATGCATGGTGTTTTGATTTTGAACCTCTAGCTTTAGTTATCAAATCTCTATTTTCTCTAAGAAGACGAATACAGCAATCTCTATTGTGGTTGTCTATGTCGTTTAAACAACCTTCAAGTGTTCTGTATCGAATTGACATATTTTCTGCAATAGGTTATGGTTAATAAGTATTATGTCAA
>JBAXMY010000073.1:0-5150 GCA_037134055.1 archaeon | reverse complement strand
TAGGATACAGGAATGGAGTGCATGCAAAGAAGGAAACTGAGTTCATTGTTAAAGATATAAGTGATTTCCTGTCGGTTATTGATGAATTTGGATTCAGAAGATGGCTTAGGAAAGAAAAAAAGACTGAATTGTATAGAATAGAGAAGAATTTCCATATTGAATTGAATAATGTTCGTGGATTAGGCTGGTTTGTGGAAGTGGAGTATCTTACTGATGAGAGTCACATAGAATATGCCCAAAGGAAGGTGGAAGAAATTATAAAAAAACTTGGAATATCCAAGAGCCAGATTGTCAAGTCAGGATATACGAAATTACTGTGGGATAAAAGACATTAACTGATTCACCACAATTCTTTTATATTGCCATTCTTTTGAGAGAAAATGAATGATCTCGTAATGCGTGCTGAAGATAGTTTACCAATTTTAAAAGACATTAGATTGAATTTGTATGAACTTATAGATAACGCTAGCCCCGAAGTCAAATATTTACCGTTTAACACACATTACGGAAGAGGTTTTGTCCTGGAGAATGATAGTATTTGGTTAGGTTATGGAATAATGGGACAAACTGAGCAGGTTGAGCTGCAGTTTCATCATTTACCTGAAGAAGTAGTAAAGAGTTTAGAAAAGAGAAAGGAGTTGCAGGCTGAGATTTGGGGCAGTGATCTTCTGGAAGGTCAGCCATTTGCCATAGAAATATTAAGCAATCTTCGAGAGCGAGTATTTTCATGTGAAGCAGTTTATGTTCACAGAGGAGATTTACTTGGATCAAGGATTGATAGAAATGATTACTGCTGTGTTGGCAGGACTGTCCAGGCTTTCAAAAATCCGAGTGGTGAACTATTACCTGGAATGGTGGCATGTCCTCCAAGTGCCTGGTTTGATGAGGGCAACATGTTAACTTCTAGAGCGGCAGCAAAATATGACCTGAATAAGAAAATTAATATGTTTAAGGGATTGTGTTGTCTACGCTAGAAATTGATTGTTAAAATAATGTTAATTATTTCTTCTTGGCCTTTTTGACTGATTTGGCTGGCTTGGATGCCTTTTCTTCTTCGATTGCTTGCTTCTTGAGCTCAGATTCCTGTTTTTCTATTTCTGCCTTTAACTTTTCCAAATTATCTATCTTTGCCTGTGGATCTGCATCATCCTGTTGAATCTGTATTGCTGGCTGTCCAGGTGTTGCACCTACTGCTCCGACCTTTCCTGCTCCTGCTTGCTGTGCTGCTGCAGCGGCTGCCTGATTCTTACCCAAATTACCTGGAATTTTCTTAATGAAGTCAAGGATAGAAAGTTTTTCCATCTTTAGGACTGACTTTGATTCATCTTCAATGTGGGCACGAAGGAGACCCATTCCAGATAGGGCACAATTGATATTCCATATCATCTTTCCGTCAATGCATTGAATTATGGCAATTATTTTCTTGATATCATCTGTGACTCCACGATTTTTCATTTCATCTTCCAAGATTCCATACAATGCGTCCAGGTCAATCTTTGAAGGAAGCTTGATTGCCTCTGGCGTCTTTGCGTTTATACCATCGAGAACTCTTAGGACAATTTTGTCATCAAGGTTGAAAGCAGCAATCTTCTTCTTTTTGGGGATAAAATAGTCAAGCTGATGCATATTTTTGCCATTTTCCAGGTCAAGAACGAAAAATCCTGCAGCCATGTAGGCATCCTTATTCTTCTTTTGGAAATCTTTAAACTCTTTAGAGCCGTTTAGTCTGTTGATATATGGTTCAATTTTCATTGTCTTTTTTAATTATAATCTGTAAAGTGAAGTGAGGTTTATAAGGTTTTATATTCTCTTTTCTATAGCACAATAATCTTTAAATATCTCCTGAAAATGAATTGATAATGGAAATGTTACCTAAAACAGAACTTTATTCTGGACTTACTTATAAAATCGTTGGCGGGCCCTTACTGGATATTGACTCTAATGGTAAGAAAATACATGGCCTGGTGTTCAGTGGAGATAGTTTCGATGAAAGAATTGGAAGAATGCAGAAAGAATATCACTATCCAGGAATGCGTGAAACAATCACATTTAGACCTGCGACAACTCGAGAATCAATATTGTTTAGGCTAGCAGAGGGGGAACCTTTGGCAGGTATTGGAACTCTTATTTTAGGACCTGTTGCTTCAACTAAGAAAGGAATTTATCTTAATCCACCAATGAGCGACAACGGCAAAATAATGTTTGACGAAGAAGAATTATTTTACTACAAACAAAATTGTAGTAAGATTCCGGGGATTTATCTTGGTCCTAAGAAAGATGAAAAGGGAAATGCAGTCGTCGATGAAGAAGTTATGGAATGGTATCATGCGCATTGCAAAGAAGAGAATAGTATTTACTATGGCAATAATGATTTTGCATTTGTTCCAACGGAAGCATTCGGGAGAGGTAATGTTAAATTGGAATACTTTTTCAGGCAAGGACTGGCAAGAGCACTTGAACACACAACGGGAGAAAGGGCTGAAGGATTATTTAGATTAAATGAAATAAGCAATCTTAGAGCAGATCCCTGGGTTGGGGCGAGTGTTGGAGAAGGTTATCCATTCTGTTCAGGAAAACCGAATGCAGTTATTACCTTGGGAGCCAGTCCATTAACAACTGGAGAAAGTAATATGCACATCAATGCGGATAGTTTGGTTCAAAGTTCAAGATCATATGGAGTTATTTTAGATAATAACTCACAACCTGAAGTTATTTTCCCAAAGAGAGGAATAATTGGAACATTTAGAAGAGCACTTGGAAGAGATTAAACTTTTACAACCATTCTCTCATTTTTGCTTTGAGAATTTCATATCTTGCTACCGTTGGAGGATATGAAAGGACGTACTCCCGGGTTGAAGGAAATCCATTTAATTTTGGAACGCCGAGAGGAATTATTGAGCCTTCAGGGAATTGTTCTCTTGTCAAATCTACTTCCAAATCATTAAGGACATTAAAATAGTGAGATACATTTGTGTCCGATCTTGGATCTTTTACTTTTGCCCAGACTATTTCTCCTCTGAAATAGTCTTGAACTAGCACCGAGGTTACAGCACATTGTCCTAGAGAATGATTTTCTGGAGTCCAGAGCGCATCTGCGCTTGTTTCCTTTGACCAACAGTGTTGTTTTAGAAGATGATGGAATCGTTTTAATTCTTCTCCGGTTTTTGTATCTAGAAATTCTAGTGGAATCATTTTCTATTTTCTATTTTGTCTTTCAATTCTGCGACCAAATCCTTCAATTTAACTCCAAATTCTGGCTTCTTTTCCCCACGCTTTCTGACTGCAAGGGTGCCATTTTCTTCTTCTTTGTCACCCATGACAATTATGTATGGAATCTTTTGCATTTCTGCATCTCTAACTTTATCGCTTACAGTTGTGTTCCTCAGATCCATGTCAACTCTAAGACCTGGAAGATCTTTCTTCATATTATCGAGGAGCTTTTCGCAGGCTTTGTTGTTTCTATCTGTGAAATTAATTATTCTTGCTTGAACTGGTGAAAGCCAGAGTGGGAAATTACCGTTTGTTTGCTCTAGCAAGAAGGCAACAAATCTTTCATAGCTACCTAGAATTGCTCGGTGAATAACGATTGGTGTTTTCTTCTGCCCATGTTCATCCACATAAGCAACATTCAATCTTTTGGGAACAACTATATCTACCTGGGAGGTGGCTATTGTCTCTTCTTTTCCATTTGCATTCTTTGCCTGAACGTCAATCTTAGGTCCATAGAATGATGCTTCTC
Source organism: archaeon (assembly GCA_037134055.1). Classification (GTDB taxonomy): domain Archaea; phylum Nanobdellota; class Nanobdellia; order Pacearchaeales; family GW2011-AR1; genus JBAXMY01. The sequence goes on along the minus strand of JBAXMY010000073.1, from coordinate 1,411 downwards.
CAATCTCTTCAGTATACTTGCCACCAAATTCTTTCATTGCCTTTCTGATCTCTTCAGAAGCATGTTCCCATTCCTTAGGATCGCCAGTAAACTTGTCAGGATTTCCCTTGAAGTCTGGAAGAGAAAGCCTAAATGAATAATCAGATATACCCATAACCTTGTAAACCTCATCAAATAATTCCAAGACTTTAATGAACTCTGATTTTAATTGATCGGGCGTACAATAAATGTGTGCATCGTTCTGAGTTATGTACCTAACTCTCATTAAACCATATGTAACTCCAGATAACTCATTTCTGTAGACGACGCCAGGTTCAGCCAGTCTAATGGGCAAATCTCTATAGCTCTTTACAATCTTATTAAAAATCATATGATGATGGGGACAGTTCATAGGTCTAAGATAATATTTTATTCCCTCTATTTCTAGGGGGGCAAACATTGTGTCGGCATAATATGGGAGATGTCCGGTCTTTTCATACAAATGTCCTTTAGTAATGTGGGGTGTGGTAACATATTTGTATCCATATGCAGTTTCAACCTTTCTCATATAACTCTCAAGTTCATGTCTTACTACTTCTCCATTTGGAAGCCATAGTGGTAAACCTGGTCCTATCTCATCAGACAAATAAAATATTCCTAAATCCTCACCAAGTATTCTATGATCATTTGGTTTGAGATTTCTTCTGTCTAGAATAATTTTTCCACCTTCTTGCTTTTTATCTTCCTTAATATGCAGGACTGTTTGCATTTGTTCAACTTTCTTTTCTCCGAATTGTTTGCTCAATTCCGATAGGGGATGGCCTTTGCACTTTAGTTCGAATTCTTTGTAATATCCGAATGGTGCTCTTACGACGGAGAATCCTTCCTTCTGAAGAGTGTGTTCTGCTTCAACCATGTATTCTCTGGCAGTTGTTGGATCTGCTAGATTGGATGAAAGGTGTGCGTAAGGATACAAGACAATGTTCTTTGCTTTTACTTCTCCTGCAGTCTTTTTTATGCTTGCTAGAAGCTCACGAACGGTGGCATCGTTATCACCCTGTTCAACAGCAGTTAGAACAACAAGACATTCTTTAATTTCTTTCTCTTCCTTATCTTGCAATTCTTCCGCACTCTTCAGCGCCTTTTTTAGAGCTTTAAAGCGGATATAATCGCAATGTAATGTAATGATTCGCATACTTTCTCTAGAGAAGAGGCTTATTTAAATATTATTGAGCCCTTAGACTAATTACTTATCGACAATTCTGTGCTTTTTGGAATAATGTCCTCTAAATGCCTTTACAGGAATATTTATGACATTATATACGGTTCTTAGACTTTCAAACGCAGTTGCTCCTAAAAAAGCAACATCTGTAACATAAAATGAAAGTTGCGAAAAGGTTATGTTAGCATGAGTATCTATGCGAAGTGGAAC
>JBAXMY010000072.1:0-5230 GCA_037134055.1 archaeon | reverse complement strand
ATGCTTGAGGGATTAGAGATTGGTGGTTATTATGGTTGAAGATAAAAAAGAGGCAAAGGAGATGCATTACTCTGGAGGAAAAAGTTATTTCATTAATTTGAAGAGCTCGGAAATGCCCTTTTCTGTGAATGAAAGGAAGTTCAAACTCCTGGAAAAGGCAAATGATAATCTACAGGAGTTTGTACGTCTTGTGGAAAAGAAGTTCGATTCTGTTTGGTATATAGGTACTGATTATTTTGGCGAAGAGTTGTTTGAACGCTTCATGTTCCATCACGGAGGATTCATGGAAATATCCTTGTCTGGTGAAGTAAGGTGCTTTTTCTTTGAAGACAAGATAGGTTTGATGAAAGAGGCCATTGCCCATGCGCTTGATAGAATGGTTCCTTCTCGCAGGAGTAGGATAATGTCTGGACTAAAGAGCGGAGAAAAGCTTATAAGTCTAAAAGATTCAATAGTGTCTGGAGGAAAGAGGTAAATGGGATTGAGTCCAATTTTGAAGAAGTTTCTTTTTGTAAGACAGTTTGACATGGATAATGGTAAGGTAACTCTGCTTGGGGATAGAAGGATTATGCTCGATGCTTCTGCCGTTCTAGAGTTGCAGGATCTTGATGAGACTAAGTTGTATGATGTTGGTAAAAAGTCTGGATTACAAAATCTTTCAGGGTTTGTTGAACATGCTAAAGTGTATGGTAAAATGAAGGACGTGTTTATGAGTGATATCACAATGCTTGGAAAGAAGATTGGCTCAAGTGATCAGGGAGCAATCAGGACTTTGCAGGATATATTTAACATATTCGGACTCGGGGAGATGACCATACAGGAAATAGATAATTCTGGAAAGAAAGCAATAATTTCTTTGCGTGAGAGTACTCTAGCTTCCGAATGGACTCTCAAGTATAAAAAGAGCTCAAAGAATACTGTTTGTGCGCTTACTGCAGGTGTGATTGCAGGAATGTTTTCATACATTTTTGGAAAACCTGTTGATTGCATTGAAGCAAGTTGCAAAGCGCAGGGTAAAGGATATTGCTTGTTTAAGGTAGGATAGAACTTTTATCTAGCTGAGACAAACTCGGAAAATATTTCTAAAATCTCTCCCCTCTGTAACTTTCTTCTTTCTGGGAAATATTTTGTGCTCTTTGGTTCATTTCTGTTTGCGTAAAACTGCCAAAGTTGGGTGTATTGGGAAAGCATGGTTTGCATTGCATCACAAGCTTTTTCTCGTATGTCTTCAGGTAATGGAGAAAGTGTTCTTATTTCTGATATTTGATAGAGAACGGGCTCCATTTCTTCGAGTTCACTTAGAATAACATTTCTAACATTATCTTTTTTACCCAATGAATATGCTTCCTGTTGTAGAGAAACATGGATTGCTCTGCATGCAACCATTTTCTTACAGTCTGAGCCGCAGTTACCTTCACAACGTTCTTTCTTATCTTTTCTAGGGTTTGTCATAAAAACTCGGGTTTTATCGAGTATAAAAGGCTTGTGTTTTGGATGTGGAATAGATTTATAAGATATGATTTCCTTTTGTTTTAAACACAATGGCAAGCGTAAAAAAGAAGGAATTGGGAACGAAGGTTCATTTTCCCAAGAGAGTTCCCACTGGAATTCCAGGTTTTGATGAACTAGTTGATGGAGGATTCCCTGCTAACTCTGCAGTTTTAATATCTGGAAGTCCAGGTGTTGGAAAAAGTGTTTTTTGTATGCAATATTTGTTGAATGGGGCTAAACATTATGGCGAGGAAGGATTATATGTCACTTTTGAACAGAAATCTAATGCAATAGTAAATCAGGCTGCCCAGTTTGGTTGGGATTTGCACAATCTCCAAAAGAAAGGTAAACTTCACATCATGTCCATTCCCGTTAGGAATATTACAAAGAACACAATACATGAAATCAAGTCATTTGTAAAGGAAAAGAGGATAAAAAGACTGGTTGTTGATTCATTGTCTACGATTATTGTAAATGCTCCAATCTATCAAGCAACTTCTGACTTGGCAATAAAGCAAATATTGGATGAACATACAATTCTTTCTCCACCGATAGTGGGAGATTATGTCATAAGGAGATTTATATATGAATTCATAGAAGATTTGAGAGAGCTGGGATGTACGAGCTTGTTAATCTCTGAGGCAGCACATGGGACAGACCCCATCTCTCGAGATACCCTTTCAGAGTTTGCTTGTGATGGAATTGTTGCATTGAGCTTTACGTCTGTTAAAAAAGATTTTCCAAAATCTATAATTGTTAGGAAAATGAGACAAACTAGAAACGACGAAAGAGCCCATCCTTTAGAGATTGATGGCAAAGGAATAATTGTACACCATTTATAATTAGATACTTAGCTTAATTCTTTCTATTTCTTCCTTGAATTTACCTGCTCTTTCCTGGCCCAGGATTTCAGTGTGGGTTTCAATATTTGAGTGTATGGTATTTCCCAGGGTGCCGCGTATTTTTATCATGTTTGCAATCTCTGGTTCGTTAAGTGATGTTTTTGAAAGGATTCTCCAGCCCTTTAGAGGGTTTTCTGGATTTGCTTTTTCATGAGCTAGAACTCTAAAGATGTTATCCTGATCTAGGATTTCATCATAGGTAAGGCTTTCAAGCAAGACTTTTGATTTTTTCAGATCTAGGCGGGTATAGTCCTTTATCACAAGATTTGTTTCTCTGTCAACACCAGTTATAAGCTCCTTAAGTCTGGTTTTAAGAAGAGGACCTTCGTTTCCCAGTTCAATTATTTGCTTTTTGGTGTCCTCTGCTATCTTCATTATTAACCTTCCTTTCTGGATTACTTGAAGGGCTTGCTTAAGACTAGGATGATTTCTCAATTCTAATTTATTTAATCTGCCGACATGAAAATCAAACAATTCTCTTTGTTTTTCGAGCATCTGTACGTGGAAGTTTGCCTTTCTCATTATTTCATCGGCACTCTTCAGAATTTGTTTGACGTTTTTGTAGAATACTGAAATTTCATGCTTTCTTTCCGATATTGCTATGACGAGCCCACCAATCTGTTTTGATGTTCTATCTGCTGCCTTATGTCTTGTTCCAGTTTCAAGAGTTTTTATTCCACTTTCTGGGGCGAGGGTTACGTTTGCATAGGCTATTCTTTTCAAATCTTTTGATAGCACTATAGCTCCATCCATCTTTGACAATTCAATAAGGCGTTGAGGAGTAAAACGGCAGTTTACCTTGAATCCTCCGTCGAGAAGAGGCATGAGTACTTCATTTTCTATGACTATCAATGCCCCCTTTCCAGTTTTAATAATGCCGTCAAGTGCTGCGCGAAGGTTTGTTCCAGGGACAACTGTTTTGAGGACTGAGAAAAATTCTTCCTCTGTGACCTTTCCATTATTCAATGTTAGAATTGTTTCCTGAACCTCTTTTCTTGGAGTTTTCTGTATGACTATTTCCGACTCTTCCATACTCTCTTCCTCTTTTTCCATGATTTAATCAGGAATAACTTCTATTTAAATTTTTATCGCCCTCAAAAATTCATAAAATTTTAGCTTTTTTTAAAAAAATTCATAAAATTTTAGCTTTTTTTAAAAAAATTAGGAAAATTTATGTATTTTTCAAAAAATTAAAAAAAATTTGGCACAGTTTAGTAGCTAAGGAATGTAATTTGAGCGTGTGCCATCTTTTTGTAGAACTCCAGGTCGGGTTTTTTTTCATCGGCTGTTACGAAAACTTTGTATAATCCTTCCCAGAAGAAGAACCAGCTTGCAGGTTCCATCATGATTGTTATGAATCTGAATATGAAATTTGTCTTTTCTTCTAGGAATGGGAGAATAAAAAGTATGACTGCTCCAGAAAAGAACCATAAATATCCTCCTCTTTTAACTCCTCCGATTTCTCGTTCCTTCTCTAGGAAATGTTTCTGGAAATGATGTTTAAGACGACGTTTTATTTTAAATTCGTCATTGAAATTTCGTCTTATTCTTGGGACCATTAGTCGTAACTCCAGGCCTTCAAGGTCTATTGGCTGGTCTCTTGCAGCATGTTTGCATTCAATGAGAAAGTCATCCGAGAGTGCACGTTCTGAAAATCCTCGCGGGTCAAAACTAGAGAATATGTCATTGTATGAGTCTAGGATGAGGCTAATATTTCCTTCTTTAATTGCGTTTTCTGAAATATTTTCCTCAGCTTCCGCTTCGTCCTCTTTTTCAATCACCATGCTCTATTTAGGGAAAAGAGGTTTATAAAATTAGTGTTATGTATTCAGTGGGCTATGGAAGATATGAGAATTTTACCAGTGTGGGTCCTTTAGAGCAGGAATCCAGTAATATGCAGTTGATTTGGTTAATAAAATTTTGCTAATAAGTCTGTCTTTGCCTTCGTAGTAAATGCCATCTCCAACATCATTTTCTGCTTCAAAGGTTAATTCTCCCGTTTTTGGATTTTTGAGGGCAAATCTGTTTCCAAATTTCTTTTTTGTGTCAAGTCCTGCTTTTTTGAAGAATTCTGTCTGTGCTGTGAAGCCGAGTCCGGTTTTTCCCTTTGATTTTATGTATTTTATCATCTCTTCTATGAGAATTGTGCCGTAGCCTTTACCTTTCACAATTGAAATAATGCTACAGATTCCCAGGACGCTATATTTTCTCCCCAGGTATTCAATTTTGATTGGTCTTAGCCCTCCGAGGGCAACGGTTTTTCCAGAATCTTTGACGAAAAACCATTTTGTGTTTGGTTCATAATCTCTTTTGAAATCTTTCAGATTTTTCTTGCCAAATTCCTTGACTCGACTACGGTTTATGGTTGCTTTGTTCGATTTTGACAGGTTTTTGTTTAGTTTTATTTCGATTTTCATAGTTTTACACCTAATTTTCTCAAATCTTTTACAAATTGTTGGTTGTTTTTGAAAAGGAGGGTATTTATGCCTAATTTTTTAGCCCCATCAAGACAACTTTGGTAATCGTCTGTGAAAATTACTTCATTTCCAGGAAGTTTGAGCTTTTTCAGTAAAAGTTGATAGATTCTTTTGTCGGGTTTGATCAATTTTACTTTAAATGAGAGTATATTGAAGTCAAACACGGAATAAATCTTCTTTTCATTACATGCTTTTTGATGTATATCTACAACGTTTGATAGGGAAGCTACTATATACCCTCTGATTTTCAGTTTTTTTATTATTTTTTCTAGAACGGTGTTCTTTTTTATTGATTTCTTCTTATATTCAACCCAATTGCTTAAGAGTTTTTTATAAGACATATTCAATTCTTTGGCAATG
>JBAXMY010000071.1:0-5294 GCA_037134055.1 archaeon | reverse complement strand
GTAAAATGAAGTTACATCACGAGAGCGAAATGAGTAGGGACGATTATGTTGATAGTTTAATGATGGCCGTTTGGGCCACAAAGAGAAATGGATTATCTATGGTGATGATTGATTGGAAATATTACCCCCTACATTAAAATGATTATTCCCATTTATTTTCTGTTAGGTTTAAAAGTAACTGTAGTCATTCCCAGCAGCCTTTGTAGAACCATCTGATTCGCAAAAAACTGATTCGTCTTTACCAAATACAACACACATACGATGACCCGTATTTTTTATCTTTTCTAATATTACTCTTATCACCTCGTCTTTTGCTTCCTTTGTCAAATTTCCATCTTGGTCATATGGGTGAGAATTAATAATTATAAATGAATTATCTGGGTTAGGAATTTCATTAGACATCTCTTTTTTTCCAGCTTTATCTTTGAATATTATCTGACTACGGCTGACCACTCCGGGCATCATTCGTATAGCAATAAAGGGGTATTTTTCTTCCATTTTGTTTATTATATTAACCAAACATTTTATTTGAACTAACTTTTTCTTTAGGTTTTACTCGGGATATTTCTTTCTCAATTAACTTTTGGTCAATGAGATCTTTGTTTAGATTTGCCGCAGTTCTTGCAGCAGACTCTACAACATCTTCTATGATATCTGCACAGGTGAAACCTTCGGTGATTTCACCTAAGTGTTTAAAATCCATCTCTTTGTCGTGTGGACGATTGTTTAGTCCTATACGAAATAGTGCTTTACGTGCTTCCAAATCCGGCGGGGAAACATAAATCTTTCTATCAAATCTCCCAGGTCTTAATATTGCAGGATCTATTCTTTCAATATAATTGGTGGCCCCGACAACCAGTATCTTATTATCTGCTGCATCATTAAGTTGCATAAGAAATTCACTGATTTCTTCTTCTTTATGAGAAGAAGACTCATTCAGACTCTTTCTATCTGGAACCAGCGCACTAATCTCGTCAAAAAACAAAATGGCTGGAGCATTTTGTTTTGCTATATCAAAAGATTTGCCAATGTTATTGACAGATCCGTGAATGTATGGTGTGGCCAAATCTGAATGTTTAACTTCAAAAAAGTTATAATTTAATTCTTCAGCCATTTTTCTGACAATGAATGTTTTTCCACACCCCGGAGGACCGTACAGTACGATTCCATTTGGAATAGACACTTTAAACTTCTTAAAATTCTCTGGGTGTTTTAGAGGATTGATTACATCTGCAATTAGCTGATTTTTTAACGAGTCCATTCCAGCTACGCACTCAAATCCCTTAAGAATTGTTAAGTCCTCTCTAATCGCAGAAATATTGCTTTTCGTGTGAGTCTTTACCAATACTCCTAAAAACTTTTTGTCTTCAGGTTCAACTCTTATAAGGTTGTATCTTTCGGAGCGGTCTACAACTTCATTGGGATTTAAATTTAAGAATAAGTAAAGGTAGGAAGAGTCTGATAATTCATAAACTTCAGTAAAAAATACCTTTTCCAGCCTCTTTTTTATTGTCAATCCAGGTTTAATCTTAAATCCATTTGGAAGAAGGGGTTTAGTTGGCATTCATCTGTCTCCGGCCTTGGGCTTTTTTACATAGCTGTAATAGTATTGAACACAGGCTCCAACGAGTTCCGGTATGATGACTGAGTTACCTTCAGACATAGGTATTTGTTTAAATGATGCCCCTTGACCTTCTTCATCCTTGAACAGAATAACATTACCTGCGTGATATTTAGGGATATAAACAGTACCTTTCCACAACACTTCATCTTTTCCACCAAAAAACTTATCTCTGTGGTAGCCTGTTTTACTGAATATTACTCCACCAATATCGTAAGTATGAGATTTTTCAAAGATATTCTTAACAATTTTATTAACTAATACTGGTTCAATTAAGGTTTTAGATAAGTTAATTAGTTTAGTCCACAATTCTTCATCTCCAGGGGAAAGAGCAATCTCATCATTTTCAGAGGTCAACCTAAATTTGTATGTTGTGCCAGTAGGTATGCCGTTTACGCTATGGGATGTAGCAATGTAAGATACCCACTCAATATCTTTATAAAATATTTTTTTATCTTTATATTCAACAAAACTGTTGTGAAAAGTTACCTTTTTATTAGAGAAGAACCCAGGTATTTCAACAGAAATCATATTTTTCTCATTTTTTTTGATTATTTTTGTATCTTCTTCAAGTTTGTTTTTCAAACTTTCAGTACCTACTATCTTAAGTGCAATCTTCAAAAGTTTAGAAGACTCTTCCAAGAAAGTACTATGATTGTAAAGAGAAATGGACTTTTCTCTTATTGCTTCTGAAACGTGATCTCTTACTACTTTGGATTGGTCAGTCTTATAAGATCCCATTTCCTCTAACTTTTTTAGATCTTCTTGGATAGACCCAATTATTTTATCTACATTACTTATATCCTTTTCTTCAATCTCTTCGTTTATCTCAATCTTACTCAACTCTTCTATAGACTCATAAATTGATTTGTAAATTGGCTGTAAAACGTTCTTTTCGGTTCGTTCTCCGTGTGTTCCAAATATCTCTTGGAAGTCCTTAACATAATTATTATGCTTGTGCTGCTTATGAAGGTCTGTGTAGACGTCTGAGAGATATTTTCTAATGTTGCTCTTAAACTCACTAATTATTGTTGAGCTGACTGTTTGTTCGTTATTCAAACTATACTTTTTTACAAAACCATTCCAAAATTTATCTGAGTTTATTAGTTCGTACCACAAAGAAAGAGATTCTTTCAAATATAATAGATTATTTTTCTCTGATAACAATAAACCATATAATACTAATAAATTCTTTTTGTAAACATAGGATGTTGAGTTCTCTGATTTTGATGCAGATTTCCAAGTTTGTATCGCCTTTTCTGGTTCTTCTTTCTTAAGAAACTCTAAGGCTTTCTCATCTATTTTATCATTTATTTGAAACCAAAAGAAGTACTCTTTTAGATTGCTCTTTTGATTTTGTAATTTTTTCAATGCATCTGTAACAGTTGTTTCGTTGCGATATTTTTCCGCCAAATTTATATCTAAGGTATATTCAGGGTGATCATCTATTTTCAAACGATTTATAATCTCTTTGTATCTCTTGAGGATATCTTTCTGACTTGCAGAAATATCTAAGCCGAGAATTCTATACGCGTTATTTTCTATTGCGTTTGTCATTTATCTGCTAATTCCTGAGATTTTTCTCTGTTCTTCTTTTGGTAAAAGAAGTATAAGCTGTCTTGCACAGCGTTTCAATTCCTCAAGATCTCCTGCCTCAATAGCAGCTTCTCCCTTTTTAATGTAATACTGTGCCTCTTTTTCGTTTATGAAATTATTCAGAGCAACAATCTCTCTAAAATGGTTTACCCAGGTAGCCGGATTTGAGAATATGGCTGTTTGTCTTAACTCAAGCAATTGTTCAATCACCCTTATCAGTAAAGCTTTATTTTCATCATTTATGGCCTTTTTACCTTCAGAAGTAATGCTCTTTAGCCCATTTTTGTACTCTTCTCTTTCCTTTGGATCTGCATATTCGTTAATTATTTTCTGAACGTTTTCTTCAATTGCATTGTACTCTTTTATCAATTGAGGCATTCTCTTTTCTTCTTCTACTTTATCTAAAACTATCTTCAGATCTTTTAATTGTTTACTTGCTTTACGTTTTTCATCTTCATCATTTTCTGACCTATCAATACTCTGTGAAACAGATTGTATCTTGTCAACTATCTCTTTTCTTTCTTCTATTGAACAGTCTTCTAAATCTTGCTCTGCTCTTGCTCTTTGTGATTCTAATTCAAGATTCATCTTCTCAACATCTACTAATTCATCTTTAAGGGTAGAACGAGCGTTCGCGGTTAAATCAATTAAAGGTATGTAAACAGTTACAACCAACTCTCTGGATTCATTCATCTCAAGAGTTAACTCAATAGGTGTCCCGGCTGGCAAGTCGTGTGGCAAATCTCTTCCCTTTATTCCAGTTTTACATAAATAGGTATTTCTATCTGGAATTTCAGATTCACCCTCAACAATATCAATATCTAACGACGCATCTTCTCCCTTCTTCAATTTTCGGGATGTTTTATACACATCTAACATCTTCTTTAAAGGTAACACGGCACCCTTTTCAAATATCTTTTCGCAAGTGTTTATCAATTGATTTCTGGTAAAGTCACGTGAAGCAACGACAACTCCTATTGAATGAGGAATTGGTGCGCCGGAAACAGAAAGTCCGTGAGTAACTGTGAAAGAGTCTTGTGATAATTTTATTGGTTTACCTTTACTGTCAAATATGTAAACCCAGAACAGATTATTCCTGTTAGGTTCAAGGTTTACTGGATAATAGAACTTTCCATTATTCAATTTAGTTTTTTGCCCGGTAAATGTTCCGCTATCTGACTGAATTTGAATGTAATATGTTTCTTTCTCATCAAGTCCTTCTACTATTCCAGTTACTGATTCCTCATCATCTGAAGTAAGAGTAGTATGATTTAAGGTGATTTTATGAGTACCTACCTTCTGTTTGGATGAACTGTCTTTCAAGAACTTTTTAGGTATTCTCTGTCCCATTGCAAATACGCACGCTCCACGAGCCACAACAGTTAATGGATCAACTGAGGAGTCTACTTTAATCCCAAGTTCTTTTTCTAATCTTTCTTGAAGGAAAGGCATTTGTGTTGGTCCTCCAACCAAAACTATACGTTTTACCAAAGCAGATTTAATTCCAGACTCCTTCAGGGTTTCTTTTGTCAGGCTTATGGTTCTGTCAATTATTTGGCTGATTAAACTTTCAAGTTCCTGTCTTGAAAAGTCAATAGATAATTCAATATTTTTTCCAAGTTCATCTTTTCCTATGTCTTCAATTTCAATCTTGGTTCTCTTATATTGCGATAGTTCAATCTTTGCAGATTCTGCACAATATTTTAATCTTGGAAAGATGTGGCCGTACTCTTTGTTTTTTCTCTTTAGATTGGTTAATTTAAACTTCTCTAATATTCTTGGGATGATTATTTTCTCTACAATATCCCAGTCAATATTTTTTCCACCAAGAAAAATATCTGGAGAATAAAATGATGCCCTTTCTCTGTGAATTACAAATGCAAGATCTCTTTCACCTTGAACACCAGATACACTAGTAGGATACATAGACTCTCCAAAATTTATTGCTGGATCTAATTTGTTCCAAAATGCCTGTGAATGCCCATCTGCAAAAGGATAATCCGTAGTTAATCCGCCTACAGGATATGGTGCGCTATTAAGCTGATTTCCACAATACAAATATCCCACATCTGGTTTA
>JBAXMY010000070.1:0-5306 GCA_037134055.1 archaeon | reverse complement strand
TTCTCTAACTGCGTCCAAAACTCTTGAATCTGGAGATAAAACATAAACATGATCTTCCTTGCTTCTGACTGCACGATAAATCCTCTGTAAAAACTCACGTCTAGCCTTGTCGCGATAAAATTCCCAGTATGCATGCGGGTGCGTTTTCTGAAGAATCTTCCAGAAAGTTCCTTGGACATTAGGATTAGGATATTTTGTAAATACCACGGAATTACAAACATCGCCTGGAAAATCGACACCCCTTGAGCATTTGGTCGTAAAAAGAGCATCACTAAGCTTAGATTTGAACATTGACACCAGACGCCCAGTCTTATCATTCTTCTGTAGTTCATACAACTTTTCCCGAGACATTAAATTATTAATGTTAAATGAAGATTTCTCAAGCTCACTTGGTAAATCTTCGAATGCATTCACATGAATCAGAATTGGTTTCTTAGCCTTATCCAAACATGCAGACAATGCTTCAACATAATCGTGCCTGGAGTGTGCCTGCGTCTTAAAATTTGAATATTTGCAATCGAACTCCCTGCCAGTTCGATGAACTTCCACATTTCCCTGCGTCAATGTCTCCGCTTCAACAATCTTATAATCTTTAACGCCAAACACATCCTTCAGCACTTCTTCCGAATGCAAAGTTCCAGACATAAATACTAGAACCTTAGTCTTATCAGCCAACTCTTGCAATCTTTTTGACAAATTTGTAGTAACGAGCCCTGCAATCAAATCAGAGTCCTTCTTTCTGTATGTCACATACGTTTCATCCAAAAAACTAAAGAAATCGCGTGCAGTCTCAAAGGCATCATTCACATAACTATTTTCATCCATGAACACTTCCGCCTCCAGGTCCTGATTTCTCAGCAATGCAGTCAAAACTTTATGCATAATTGTCTCTGAGAGCTTGAAAACGAGTTTCTCATCAACTCCGAGTGCTTTCTTCTGTCTCTCTTCCAGTTCAAGAATTTCTATTATTCCTTTTATCGTATCACGAGTTTCCAGGTTATCAACACGTAAAGAAATAAGACTATTAATCAGCCGAGTGATATTCAATTCCTTCTGCGTTGAAAAACTATCAAGGAATTCGTCTGCCTCATCGATTATATCTACGTTCGTTTCGGGCTTTCTATCCAAAGCAACTTCAATCTTATACTTTGCAGAATTAAATATGATTGTATCAGCATCAATATATGATTGGTACTGATCAAAATAACTACATCCCTGCTGTCTATGATAAAATACGAAATCCTTGCCTTGCAAACCACGATATTTCTTTTTCCTTGCATCTGGAATGCTCACAACAACTCCTGCCGGAAGAATTGGGCTCCAATAGGGATTTGCCGGGGCAATTGCAATCCTTTTTAATTTCTTCAAATCTATTCCATGCTTACTGCTCTTTGAAACAAGAGGATTATCATCATAATACTCCTTAATCTTCTGAAAATTTTTCTCCGTTATTGCAATTGTATCTGGCAAAGAGGGATCTGCACATGAAACTCCAGGATTAATGATTGAATCGTGATTATCTCTTCCAGTAATCATGGCAATTTTCATTACCTGTCCAGAAGGTTTGTAAACATACTTCTTACCCATATAATCTTCTTCATACTGCCTATGCAATGCCTTGACGGGTACAACGATACTTGCCTTGCCCAACTGACGTGCAATGTTCAAAGCTATGGCTGACTTTCCAGTTCCACACACTCCGTGAATGAAAATCATTCTATTTCCTTGTCTTATCAGATTCACAACCTCGTTTGTCACATCTTCCTGCGTTTTTCCATTTGAAAACCTCAAAGGTTCAAGCTTCTTCCCATCCGAATATAGGCTCCAGGTAGAATTATCAATTATATTTGCAAATTTATGTTCATTTAGGAAGGCAAGGGAATCTGACCTGCGAAGTTCATGTTTTTCTTCTCCACCATTCCCATTTATAGATATCTCCTCTTCTCCTTCCTGCACTCTATCAATTGAATAAATATCTAATTTACCTTGAGAATCGAATCTTAACCTCTTCATCTCATTTTTTGAAGAACTAAGTTTAAAAAATAATCGGTTGTAGATTATTCAGATCAATCTCTAAAAATTTCCAAGTCATTCTTTGATGCAGAAATGCCCACCTTGTTTGGAATCATCTTCTTTATTCCATTATCGAGGGTTGCAATGTATGCTCCCTGTCTTCCCCTGGTGATCAATCCATCATCGACCGTTTTTCCGCCCAATTTCATCTTCTTAACTCCCTTAGTTTCGATCATAAGTAATGCTAAATCGATGGCGATTCTATCCTCTCGGGAAACTTCAGTCCTTAGATCCCTCAGTTCTTGAAAAACTTCCCTTGGGAGTATAATCCTAAAGCCTAGTTGGGCCAAACTGTCCATAAAATCAATCTTTTTCCGCACACATGAAATGATAAAACTACTATCAAGCAAAACTTCCATAATAAATAAAGGCAGAACTAGTATATTAATCTTATGCATAATCAGGAAGATAATATATCTTCCATGAGCCTTCCACTAGTTCTAGCTTCTTCAAATGCCCGGTCATACTTAGAATCCCACAAGCCATAATGTTGCATGTTTTCACGAATAATCTGATAACGACCTAGTGTTTCAGCTGAGTCTTTTTCAAACAAATCCTGATCCCCATAGCTCATTCGTTTAATAGCTATCCCGGAAAGGGTATCTACCAAATCAGATCTGAAGCTCTCCAGCCCAAGGGTAGCAAGTACTTTCAATTCTCGAGCAGCAAGACTTCCAACAACTTTGGACACCCTTTCAGAATACACCCCATCAACCATGAATATCTATAATTTTTAGATTTATAAATATTTATATACATTATTTCCCTGGTTAAAACATGGAAGAGGATGAAAGAGTACACCTAATTAAGGTTCTTGAAGGGGTTAAGATTGCTCTCATTGAAAACGACTCTGCCGTTCTAAAGGATCTTTCCAATCAAACAATACATTCAGCATCCATGGTTCAGGATGAAGGAAGCATTACCCTCGCAGTCATCGTCTATGCATTAAGCAAGTTCATAGAGAGAAATGAACATGCATCCATAAAAAATTGGCAACCTTTCACAAAGAAATTCATTTCTTACCTAAATCTATCAGTAAATGCACTCAATAGTAAAAATTTTGAAGCATATATTGAACATCTAGAGAGAGCTAGAAAGAGTATACAATCCATTTCCTCAAACCTAAAGCCCTATATTCAAGAAGTTATGAAAAAGGCATCTATAAACAAAGCCTCGCGAATATACGAGCACGGAATATCTCTTGGAAGAACTGCACATCTTCTAGGCCTATCACAATGGGAACTCACCGAATATGCAGGACAGGCAAAGGATAATGAAACACCCCACAATAAAACCGTTGACGTCCAAAGGAGAGCCAAAATGGCCATGGAGTTCTTTTCATGAAAGTCCTAATATTCGATTCAGGTACGCTCATTAACCTGTCAATGAACGGACTTCTAAACATTCTTGAGAATCTAAAACGCGATTTTGATGGAAAATTTATTATCACCAACGCAGTCAAGTATGAAACCATAGATCGCCCAATAGGAATACAAAAGTTCGAACTTGGCGCTCTCAAGATACAGTGGCTTCTTGAGAAGGGCATTCTAGAAATGCCCGATTCATTGGATGTTGACGAAAAAGAACTAAAAGCATTGACTGAAAAATTCCTGACGAAAGCAAACCATATTATGCAATCAAAGGGAGTGTGGATAAAACTGGTAAGTGAAGCAGAAATATCCTGCCTTGCACTCAGTGCAATCCTCTCAAAAAGAAAAATAGAAAGCCTCATTGCCGTAGATGAAAGAACGACACGTCTCATATGCGAAAATCCACGTAACCTTGAAAGAATAATGTCTGAGAAAACACATCAACGCGTCACCCTTGTTGAAACGAACCTTGAAGAGTTCCAAGACTTTAGATTCATTCGTTCATCGGAGATTGCTTTCGTAGCCTACAAGAAAGGTCTGCTTCGACTTTCTGGAAAGAAAGTCCTCGAAGCTCTGCTCTATGCCACAAAATACAAGGGCTCAGCCATAAGCTACGAAGAAATCGACGTTCTCAAAAAGTTATAATCTCCTATAGTTCATCAAAATTGTAAATAACTTCACTTTCAATGTCATAGTGAGATGCATAAAATGGAAAATCCTTATTCTGTGGAAGCACTTTCTTTTTCCATTGATATATGTCTGATTTTAGTGGTGGACCAGGATAAACAATTAGTCTAAAGTTGTCCTTCTTAACTAAAGTTTTAGGAAATTCAATTAACTTTTGACGTATCAAGTGTGTTACAGTAAGCTCTTCTATAAAGAAGTTGAGATTTGCTTCGCTTTCTTTTCTGTCCTTCAAATCTTCAAGTATAGCTTTATGAAACTCCGGGTCGCTTTTGTTCAACTGTTTAAGAATATTATAATACATATCATATTCTGGAGAATTCAAAATTATATAATCCCAAGGAATAAAATGCATTGCTTGTGGCATGTACTGCCTTTTCTTTATCACTAACTTTCTAACTGCATTACTATGTGATATCATCTGGCCATTTGTTTTCTTTCTAACACTAATAGCCGAATCATCATTGTTGTAATACAGCCCATTTGTATAAAGAAATACTGCATCCAGTCCATACATTTGTATCTTCTTCTCAAAAAACTGCAGCCATCTATAGCATTCTTCTGGATTTTGAGCATTACCTATTCTACTCATGGATAGAGGAAAAACCACATACCCATCTGTTGGCAGTCTGCTTAGATCTCTGAGTTTAGACTCTTTTTTAACCATCACAAATAGAAGTAATCCTTATTTTTAAATCTCTCTCCTAGATAAATAACAACTAATTTAAACCTCACACTTTTAGAATTATCAATGGGCTCATAGTATAGTGGTAGTACATGCCGTTCGCGTCGGCAGGACTCGAGTTCGATTCTCGATGAGTCCATGAATATTATATTTTAAACTCTAAATCTTTAAATACCCTGCAGACCGCTGATTTTCATGACACAATTAACAGTAAATGAAAGGCAGACAAGAAAGAGAATTGCCATTGGCACAAGCATTTTTGGTGCAGGCGTTCTAGCCCCATTTGCATTGGGAATGACGGAAGCATTCTATCAAAAAAATGGTGGTAGTCTAGATACAACAACTGATGACCTATTGAGATGTGGAACTATAGCATTGGACAGTATTCTGGGAGCATGTTTTCTAGGTGCGTACATGTCAGGACCAAATGGACCAAGCGCCGATAAGAAAGACAATTATCTTGTAACTGGTTCAGGAGTCATCGTTGGTGGTTT
>JBAXMY010000069.1:0-5376 GCA_037134055.1 archaeon | reverse complement strand
CTGTGAAACTTATCTGAAAGACTATGATGTCCTGAAGGAAGGTAGATACTTCATTGCTCATAAGAATGAATGGGCATTCCTAAATGTACCAATCAATCAAGTTAGAAACACAGATGTAGCTGTCAAATCTTCAAAGCAAGGTCTTGAATTGATTTTAAGCAAGGAGAATCCAAGTGAAGAAGGAAAGATAAGTAAGAAATATAAAATTGGAAAGGAAGAATTATTTGAGTTCGGACAGAAAGTTTTTACCTTCTCGGTAAAGGATATCTCGGAAAGTAGATATGAACAAAGAATCTTTAGCAATAATGATTACTATCCTCCAGTTCGTGTAAGCTCGGGTGAAGATTTAGAGAGATACCTTTCCGTTGCAGTCTATTCTGATAATCTGCTTGTTTACTCTGGAGATTTGAAGATTGAAAAAGAAATTGGATTTTCACTTATGTCTGCTGCTGATAGTGTAGAAGAAAATGACCAGACTAATCATCATCTAGCAGGGGCTATGCAAGGATTGGCTAAAAAAATGGAAGAGAAGGGAGTTTTCTATGTGCCAAAGAGAGATTCCATCTCATTGAAAGAAGTAAGAGAAAATAGCTCTAGCTCAATTTATAGCGGACCAATAAGCTCAAGGGAGAGAGATACTGGATTTGAAGAGATAGACAAGTCCTATCTGCCAGTCATAAAGAAAGAAATGAGTCATCTAGTGGACACTTTTAATGAGGTGGTAAGATGAGTGACCTGGAAAATATACTATTGAAGTTAAAGAATATCTTGCCAAAAAAAGATAGACTGAAGAATGAAATGGATTTGCTCCGAGTTAGTCAGAAGTATGCAATTGGTAAAGTTGAGTCATATGAAGGACATGGTGAAAGAGATGAAAATTGGGTCTTTTACTACGTGGCTAACAAAGATGGTTGGGCTCGTGTGAACCTTCCCTGGGAGCAAGCTATAGACTCTAAATTTCGTATAGATGAAAAGGAAGATAGTATAGATTTAGTTTTTACCCATGTGAATCCATGGTCTCCGAGGGAAGTAGAAGAAAGACATAGTATAACTGCGGATAAACTCGTAAAATTTGATGCAACAACATTCAAGTTTTACCTAAGAGACTCCAGAGAGATGAGGTACTCTTGGTGTGGACGTGATTTGGGAGACGGCGAGGAATCTTATGACGCTGTGCCAAAAACTGAGGAGTCTGAATTGGTTGTAAAAATGTACAACAAAGGTAAACTGAATTGCACCAAGTCTGTTTTCTCGAGAGACGAAACAATGGAAAGCCAAATCGGAGAGCTAATTGGAATGTTACAAAGTAAGGGTATTTCATACGTGCCTGGGAAAGATGCAGTCATATTTGAACCAGATGTTGATCCAAGAAAGGTTATGTCCTCTTGGTCAGGGCATGTACCCTATTCTGGCACTGGAGTTGAATCACGCTCTAGAAAATATGAGAGTTTTAAGCTAAGAGAAGAGTATCGTGATTTGATTAAGGAAAAAATGAAGATATTGGCTAGGTCAGAATCTGATCCGGAGGTTGCACAATGACAAAGAATTTTGGTTTTGGTATTGAACAGCACTATTATGAAGAACAATGTGGCATGTTTGCCTCAAATCAGAAATTGAGTGAACGTCTTTATGTAAGAATTAGTGAAGAAGGCAAAGAAGAAAAAAGTTTTGGAGTGTCCTTGTCTTCGGCCAGTCATGATTGCGGAGGATATGGAATTTTTGATGACTGTAGATATAATTCTGCCCTTTCTTCAGGTGAGGTTAAAGATGATACGCCAAAAAATGGAGCAACGAGCAGACTGATTGGGCTTCTTAAAGAAGAAAAAGTATGCTATGATCCCAAGAAAGACAGTTTGTCATACGGATTCGACGGGCGTAAGGAAGAAGGTGGAGAACGAGGATTGTGTTATGGATGGGAAAGAATTTGTTCTGCAAGACATCTTTCAGACATCATTAAGAATGAGATGAAAATATTAATTGAGAAAAACGAAATTGGAGGTTTGGAATATCAAATTTAGAATGATGATGACTGAGAAATTAGAATTCCTAGTTGTTGAAGATGGTCCTGCAAATTTGAAGGCAGCTAAAAAATTCTTTTCTGGAGTTTCTTTAGTACACGCAGATTACGCAACAAATTATGCAGAGGCAATGGAGCTTATGGCTAATAAAGACTACGTCGCAGCAATATTCGATAGAAACATGCCTGAACGGAAAGGACTATGGGCAGATGAAGTTGGTCCATACGGAGATCTTTTGCTAATGGAGGCAAAGAAGAGAGGAATTGTTTCGGTAATCATGACTGCCAGAGTTCACGGACAAGATGAATTTGCGTTGATAGTATATAATTCTGGAGAAAATGGTGGAACTGCGACTGCTGCAAAAAGCAATGTAAAATCTTGGAAGGATGCTTATGGGGTGCTTAGTGGCGCTCCTCTTGAAATTCTGTCTAGGGCTAAAGGTCGATTAAGAACAGCCATTGGAAAAAGTTATGTTGAGCACGACGCAATGAAGCAGCCTGAAGAGGACACAAGTGGAGGCAAAAAGAACTAAAATGGCAAAACAAAATAAAACAAATCTAGTCAGAAGAGTTGCATTTGTCAGCTATAACCGAATCGGAGAAGCCGGTCAGTTCCCAAACGATGTCATAAAAAAAGATGGACTAGAAGTTTACATCTCTCAAAGTGGACATGGTGCAAAGTGGGCTGCAAGTGGACCTGGACAAGATTGGAAGGTAGAAGTTAGGAGAAATTCTGCTGTTTCTGTTGCATCAAAGTATGATCTTGTAGATATGGATTTTTCATATGTCTATGTCGGAAAGAATGGTGGAGAAGAAGCAATAAGGCAGACAAGAAATCTCAGTGCTGACAAGGTAGCCTATGTAATGTGCAGTTGCAATTCATCTGGTAAGAGAGAATTGATAGCGCAAATTGGAAACTCATCTGCACGCATAATAGGATGTGAATGTGGGGGGCAATACACCCTGGGATCACTTGTTGAGAAAACACTTGCTGGCAAAAACTAAAAAGTAATTGAATTTTTAAAGAGGTGATTTTCTTTTTTAGCTAATGATAAAATCAAAATGACTAGTAGACTTGAGGAATTGGGACTTGAAGAATTTGGAAAGATTGCGGCTGTTGACGGCCTAATTAGAATATCTAGAGAAGACGCTGTTGCAATGTGTATAGGTTGGCAATTAGCATGTGTAAATAGAATATGTTTTGAGGAAAGTGATTTCAAGGCAGGTGATGAATTAGGTCTCTTGGAGGAAATACAAATTCGAAAGAAATACGAGTCAAAATATGAAAGAGTATCTCATTACTCTGCACTTAGAGTATACTATTCTCTTCCTGTTCAGAATAAACTTTTTGAGTATAAACATTTTAGAGAGATACATTTTGATTTCTATGAACCCTATCGTGGAAGCAAATATGAAGAACTTGATAATGAGGCCTATGAGAGGTACAAACAAATGGAAGAAGATCCTAATTTTGAGCTGAAAGAATGGAAAAAGTCCATGAATCCTTTGCGGAGAATAATCGGAGAACTATTAGGGTTTATCTGATAATCTAAAATATATATTATATATACATATAATAAAAATACCTGTTGACTCTTGGAATATTGTGGTTAGTAATACCACGGAGAAAAACAAAATGGAACAAAACCAAGGAGAACAGCAAGATGAAGCAGAAGATACAGCAGGTAGACAAGGTCCTAGAATGGAAAGTGGAACTCAAGGAATATCTGCACGAGATGGTCAAGAAAGCATTGGAAGTTATAATTGTAGTGTTTATACTTCACGAGAGCTTTGAGGCTGCTTCTGTTGCATTTGTTAACGCGGTGTGGATAGCTGCAGTGTACAATGTGATCAAAGCATGGAGGTTCAGCTAATGGCACTCCATGTTTTTGTTCGGCAGTTGAAAGTTGAATGCAATCTCATAGCAGAGCGTCGGCAGAGGGCGATAAACCACTGTGAATGCTGGGAGGTGGACTAAAATGGCATATGATTCGGATGTATGGAATGGAATGGCCGCAGCTTTGTGTATGGTTGTTTTTGCTGGACTTGCAGCAGTAATTTATGAAGGTTCTAAAGCAGACAACAAGTACAGAGAAGAACAGAAAGTAAAGATTGAGCAAAGGGTCGAGAAACAAAACAAATTGGAAGAATTTGTAAAAGTTCAAAACCTGGACTTTAACAAACTGGACTTGCAAATAAAGTATTGATTTATTTATTTAAAAAAGTAAAAAGAGGTGATTTTCTTTTTATAGTAGTTTAAGAGCTGGAAGAATGCCTAGGACAATTATTATTACGATAAATAGTGCATCCTTTAGCAATCTTTTTTTGAAGGTTTCTTGCTTGGCAATTATTAGGCTTGCAGAGTAAACTATGGGCATGATTATGCTAACTGCAAAGAAGATCATCGCCAGAGAGGTGTTAACTAAAAGGCCTAGAAGAATACCGATGGAATTCAGCAGAAATCCATAGGATATGGAAAATAGTAAGCTAGCTAATGGATTTATATTTGTATATTTTCGGAAACTTCCTTGTTTACTTCTTACTAGAGTTAGAAAAGTTAAAAGTGGGATTGTTAAAACTAATTGTATTGCAACGATAAAGCTATTTTTTATCAGAGAAGGCCCCACCGTGAGGATAAAAGTTAACATTGCAAAGGCAATTGTCAAGAGTCCGAGATTAATTCTTATATGGACATCCGCGCGGAATCTTGATGTTTGCGCATCTTCAATCTCTTTTTCTATTTCTCTTAATTCCGTCTTTTTCATAGGTAAAATAGGGTTTTTGTCTTTAAAAATTATTCGTACCTTAGTGCGTCTACAGTCTTTATATGTGCAGCTCTCCAGGCAGGCCAGATTCCTGAAATTGCCCCTGCTAGGAATGCAAATAGCAGACAACCTGCGAACAGGTAGAATGGAGTCGCGGTCTGAAGAAGCGAAGTTGCAAAAATATTTACTGCCACATACTCTAGAAGCTTGGCAACGCCAAATCCGAATAGAACTCCTGCAATTCCTCCAACGAGTCCAAGAAGACCAGACTCTATGAGGAAGATAAGAAGAATGTCTGAATTTCTTGCCCCTACTGCTTTCATAGTTCCTATTTCCTTTGTTCTTTCTAGAACTGAGGTGTACATTGTGTTTGCAATTCCTATTGCACCCACTAGCATGGAAATGGCTGCAACGCCTCCAAGGAATGCAGTGATAATATTAAGAATGACTCCAATTGTCCTCATAAGCTCTTCAGGAGTCATTATGGAAAAGTCCTTTGTCTCTTCTTTTAGATTTCTGTAGCTCATCAATTTTTTTTCAGTTCTATTTACTACCGTATTCAGTTCCGATGAATCATCTACCTGGACGATTACC
>JBAXMY010000068.1:0-5393 GCA_037134055.1 archaeon | reverse complement strand
AACCATATTCTCGATATGCTTTGGCTATCTCGTCCAATGCAGGTGGACAAGGTTCAACCAAATAAATATCTCCATTGAATTTACATGCTCCGAGCCCAATACCTATCTTATTCACAGAACCCGGTGCAACTTCAATTACCGTTTTCTCTCTATCTAGCTGAAGCTGCAAGAAGTTTGCAAACCATACCTGGCCCACATATCTATTCCAGTTTGAATTAACCATAATAATTCTCCAAGCTCGAAGCTTTTAAATCTAACGAAGGCATCACAATAATCCTTAAAAAGAAACAATAAACTCCATTTCTATGATCAATAATTGGATTGAAGGCATTGTTCTACGGGAGCCAGCATTTGACAACATTGTTCAAAGTGTTCTCGAAACTGGAAAGAAAGAGAATTCAGGATACTTCTCCGGCAGATTCGATGATTCAAATTTAATCGTCCAGAATGCCTGTCCGCTAGTTAACACAAAAAGAAGTTTTAGATGTGTGGAAACAATCGGATTTGATTCTTTAATGAGATTCCGTTCTTACCTTAGAACGAAGAGAACAATAGATCCTAAAATAGTTTTTGGAGACTACCATTCACATCCCAGTATGTACAAATGTGACAAAAACGACAAGGATTTGAACTTCTATTCCGACACAGACTTGGAACAAAGATTAGAAGATATGGATACGTTCAATCAAGATAGTTGGATATCTTTCATCATAAAATGCCACCGTATAGAACATAAGCATCCTGGCAGACGGTTCATGAACGTTAGAAAATATGGCAAAAAGCTATCGGTTCATATAAAAAATGAGTATTCGGCTTCAAACTATCTAACTTTCAATGCCTACGTCACCCATAGTCCCACAGATATAATTCATAGAAAGATTAAACCCAGCGATCTAAGAACATTTGAACTAGACATTAGCCTAGAATAGACTACATTTTAGAAAGAACTCTAAACTAACGATTTTAGCATCACAATAATCCTTAAATAATCTTAGTCAATACAAATGCAATGTCTTCCACATTAGAACCAGATTTCTCATTTAATCCTCTGGATTTTGTCTGTCAGGTCAGTTATCCAATTGATAATTCGTTTTGGATACACCTTGCTGATGACTCTCTAACTAAACAAGGCTTCTATCATCCGTCACAGCCCGCCAAAAAGGATTGGCCTGACTTGCTGAAGGTAAAATATGGAATAGAAGAATACATATTCTATGATCCAGAGATAGTTGGCTTGCCATTACAAATAACCAATGAAATGCTCGAGGCTAAAAGAAAAGATTGGAACAAATATATAGTTGAAGACTTTAAGTCCATGAAACCGCTAGCTCCTCCAGAGAAGATTACCCCAGAAGAATGGCTCATGGATGAACAAATGAGCCTATATGCTGAGACAGCATTTGACGGTCTAATTGATCCAGACGGAACGAACCCTCCCAAAGAGAGAAAATATACTGACTTTGAGAAAAAAGTTATGCACTGGAGAAAAGGATATGGATTTTTAGTCAACTACAAAGATATGAAAGGCATTCTCTTCCCAACGCCTAGAGATGATGAAGCATTAAAGTTTGAAATAGTAAGGGAATACTTCTTTAACATTCCTGGCTGCGGCGTCGTACTATCTCTAGCGCAGGAACCAAACACTGACCGAGCAATATGGGGTATGAGAAGGGATTTCGCAACAGATTGGCCAAAGGAATTCTCCAAACAATTTATTGAAAGAATGAATTATATTTCTGTCAACCTGGAAAACATTCTCTCCACTGAATAAACTTCTGAAAAATCTCTACTGCATTACTATAAACAAAGCATAACTAAGATTCCAAGAGAATTAAACGCAAAACTAATTATTGCCATTACCCAAACACGGATACGCGTGAATCCTGCCAATATGCCGACGCCTAGCTCATCCGGAAGAGGAGAAGCAATTATTATTCCCGCAAATACAAACAACAAATAGAGTTTTATCTTTCCATGAATCTTGCTTTTAAACAATCTCTCACTTTCTTTTATTATCTTAGTTTTCTCTAAAAGTCTGAACTCATCCATTAGTGTAGCACGAATTACTGAAAGAATAAACAAATCTGAAAGCATAGCTCCCAGACCTCCAATGATTGCAGCGAGATAGATATTGCTAGGATTTGACACCAAAAAAACTCCTATCGCGATGGGAGTAGTAAACCCAAATGAAAACAATATGCCTCCGATAAGTATTCCAAGGTAACTTAAATTTCCAAGGTGGGTAAAGAAGCCTTGAACAATCGGTTTGCTAAATACAACATATGTAATTATGCTAATAATGAGTAAAACTGTTAATTTAGGATACCTATAGCTAAACAACTTTCTGTGAATATACCTCTTTTGCATATGTTGTATAGGTATTCTAGGGTTTTAAATTTCACCTTTCGAAAGAACTTTAAACTCATATAATTTTTGAATAATATGTTAGTCATGGGTGTCGATGATGCGGGAAGAGGTCCTCTAATTGGACCAATGATACTCGGCGGCGTGCTTCTCAGCAAGGATCAGGAACGCACTCTCAAAGAAAAAGGCGTAGCAGACTCAAAGCTTCTTGACCATCCAACTCGCATGAAGTTAGCAAAGGAAATTGAATCTAAGGCTCTCAAGTTCAAAACAGTCAAAGTCTATCCTGAAGAAATTGACTCTTCAATAAAATCTGGAACAAATCTCAACACCCTGGAGGCAAAGAAAATAGCTGAAGTTATCAATACTCTAAACGCAGGTAAATTTCTTAAGGAACAGATAAAAGTCATAGTTGATTGCCCTTCCATAAACATAACGGCCTGGAGAAATACCCTTCTTAAATTTCTAATCCATGGCTCAAACCTTGATGTGGTATGCGAACACAAGGCAGACTTTAATCATCCTTGCGTTTCTGCAGCATCCATCCTAGCTAAGGTCGACAGAGAGGAAGAAGTCAAGAAAATAAAGGATAAATACAAACAGTATGGAAATACCGGGTCCGGATATCCAAGTGATCCAGCTACAAAGGAGTTCCTAGTCAAGCACGGAAATACTTTAAAAGACTCGGGCATATTCAGAAAGAGCTGGGCAACCTGGAAATCGCTATTTCCAGAGAAAGAACAGGCAACACTAGGAGATTTCAAATGATGAGTATAGAAGAAATACGCAAGAGAATAGATGAACTAGATACATCAATACTTGAATCTCTGGCAAAACGTTTTTCTCTCCTGGACGATTTGACCGAATATAAGTTAAAGAATAATTTACCTATAAGATTGTTAGATAGAGAACAGGCATTGATAAAAGAAAAAATTGGAAAAGCACGCAATCTTGGTCTGAATAATGATAAATTCATAGCAGACATGTTTCAATCAATAATCGACGAATCAAGTAGAATTCAGGAAGAGAAAAGAAAACAATGAACTTAGACAAATTGCTTTTCAAAGAAGTAAACAGATTATACAAAAAACGGTTTAAACGATTTGCTAAATACTATCTAAATGATTCAAAGAAGTCAGTCAACAAGCTTTCTCGCGATTATGAGAAGTCTGGAAAATTTCCAGTACATATTATCAAAGCCATATCTTCTATCAAAAAGGAAGAGTACAACTCTGCAGTCTGTATTCTGCGAGGAGCATTGCCCTATTCAGTCTTATTCGAAGCATATGGGTGGAAAGTTCATTATGTCCTATGTGGCAGACGCAATGGTTGGCCTAAACCAGATATGATGAGCAAACGCTTCAATATGAATGTGGACAGGTCTATTAAGAACATAAGAGGAAAGAAAGTTCTTCTAATAGAGAATAACGTATTTAATGCCGCCAGCTCTCGGAGAGTATATCTAGAATTAA
Organism: archaeon; assembly: GCA_037134055.1. Classification (GTDB taxonomy): domain Archaea; phylum Nanobdellota; class Nanobdellia; order Pacearchaeales; family GW2011-AR1; genus JBAXMY01. The sequence continues at coordinate 1,557 of JBAXMY010000068.1, read as the reverse complement.
AGAACTCTTTGAACATAAAGAAACCCTCGCTGTTCATAGATTATTACGTGCCAAGAACTAGCCACATGCTCAAATTTCCAAAGTCTGCATTTTTAGAGTATAATCCGAATCTGAGAAAATCTTTTGGTAAAATTTATGTTGCCTCAAGATTCAATGTGTCAAAAGCTGAGAGAGAAAACTTAATTAAGGATACATTAGATAGAATCAGACATATAAAATGAAAATAAAAACAATCTCAATCATCGGAGGAACTGGAGCCATGGGATCCATGTTCAAAGAAGCCTGGGAAAAACAGGGATACAAGGTTATTGTGGCCGGTAGAGCGACAGAATTAACACCAATTGATGCTGCCAAACAGGGTGATTTGGTAATTGTATCCGTACCAATTCCTTCAACTGCTCAAGTTCTTCAGGATATCTCTCAATTTGTCAAACCAGATGCAATTCTCTCAGACTTTACTTCAATAAAACAAGATCCATGCAAGCAAATGCTTCTCTGGGCAAAACCTTCAGTCAACATAATCGGTGGGCATCCTGTATTTGGTCCGGGAATGGACATAAAGGGGCAACCCTTCGTTATGTGCAATGCTCGAGCATCAAAGGAAGCCATGAAATCATATGCTGAAGTAATGCAGTCCATAGGACTGAACGTTATTGAGATGTCTACAGATGAGCATGATAAGCAGATGGCCGTCATTCAATGTCTAAACCATCTTTCCAATCTTTCCTTTGCCCAGGCAATTAAAAATTTGAAGTTTGATGTAAATAAACAGGACTTATTTTCTCCAGCATTCATGCTCAAACTAAATGTCATAGGCAGAATGCTTTCACAGGATGCTTCCCTCTATGCCAACATTGAAACATACAATCCCTATGCAAGAGAATATGCCAAGCGCTTTCTCGATGCCTTGCTCGAGATAAAAAAAGACATCGATACGGGAGATAAACCTGCCCTGGAGAAAAAGATAAAGGAAATGCAAGCTCATTTCGGAAAACTAAGACAGGAATCGATTTTATCGACCACAAAACTACTAAAGGAGATGCCAAAGCACACAATTTCATCCGAACAGTTAGCAGTTCTCGGTCCAGAATATAGCTACGGCCATATTCTAGCAACAAAAGCGTTTCCAAAGGCTTCATTTGTGTTGTGTAACAACATAGAAGATATATTCAAAAAAGTTTCTACGGGAGAAATAAAAATTGGCCTGGCCCCAATTGAAAATATGCTCAATGGCAGTGTCCGTGAATCAATATCCTCCCTCAAGAAATATAAAGTAAAGATAAATCATCTATTCAATTTCCCAATTCATCATTGCTTTGCAGCCAAGTCTGACAAGTTTAAGAAAATAGTTTCTCATCCACAGGCTCTTGCACAATGTTCCAAGTTTTTAGAACAATATAAAGAAAAAGGGATTACGTTGGTTGAAGCAACAAGCACATCCAAGGCCATGGAGCTCGCTGCAGCAAATAAGGATTATGCAGCCATAGGTTCAAAGGAAGCAGCGTCCAACTACAAGCTTAACATAATCCAAGAAAGTATCGAAGACAATCCACACAA
>JBAXMY010000067.1:0-5473 GCA_037134055.1 archaeon | reverse complement strand
GACTATATCTGCCGCTTCTGGATCAACATACATATTAAATTCTGCCACGCGACTCTTGTTTCCAGGCACTCCGATAGCTCCACCCATTATAACAAACCGTTCTATCTTTTCAGCAATCTCTGGTGCTTTCAAAATGGCTTTGGCAATATTAGTCAAAGGTCCAAGAGTTACAATTGTTATTCCAGGATTATCGTGGACTATCCGTATAATCTGATCTACTGCATTTCCAGTTAAATAAGATTCATTTTTAGGATTAATACCTTCAAGGCCACTTTCACCATGCACGTTTGCCCTTACAATTTCTCGCTTTAGCGGCTTATCTTCCCCAGAGTATATTGGAATGTCTTCTCTTCCAATTAAATTTAGAATATATCTAGCGTTTCTAGTTGTGTTCTCTATCCCGGAATTGCCTCCAACGGTCGTAATTGCCATTATATCAAACATTCCAGATTTTACTGCAAGCATTATTGCCAATGCATCATCACATCCCGGATCCGTATCGATTATTAATTTTTTCATTTGAGTTCCTCCATTAAATTCGGCAAGTCATAAATAGATTTTATGCAATAATCTGCTAGTTCAGACTCAGAGCCAACCAAAATAGTAGTCATGCCCAATGACTTGGCAGGTAATATGTCTGTCTCCAATTGATCTCCGATGGAAATAACTTCTGATGGTTTAACCTCGAATCTATCGCATATCTGTTTGAAAACTCGCACATCTGGCTTGCGAATATCTGGTTCTCCACTAAACACGGCTTCCACCCTCTCAGAAACATTAAGATATCTCAGTACCTTCCTAGCCCATACTGCCGGTGCAGAAGTTAGAACAACCTTTCTTAACCCCAAAGAGTCCAATATTCCTGACAAATCTCGTTTCTCCAATAGCTCTTCAGGTGAAAGATCCCAAGTGTTCGCAAAGAACTCATATCTATTTATTCCTAGTTTTCTCTCAATACCTATACTCATCTCTCCTCTAAACTCGTTCTTTATCTGATTATATTTCTCAATTGCCTTTTGCCGATTTATTTTCAATTTTCTTTCCAAGAAAGAATATGAGTTTTCCTTTATTTTTGCATACATCTCGGAATCTCTAAAGTTCGTGCCACTAGAAAAACGATATAAAGTTCCATCCATATCGAAAATTATTAATTTTTTCATTTTATCCATTTCTCCTTCCATTTTCCTTTTCCACTTCCTGGATACTGACTCCGTCCTTGGCCATCATTACAAACAAGAAATAAATCAAATCTGCAGCTTCCCAAATCAATTCGTTACGATTCTTAGCCGTGATGACCTCCGCTGCCTCTTCAATTATCTTTCTCTTCAACAGCTCAGGATCTCTGACTAGCTTGCTTGTGTAAGAACTGTCCGCATTCTCCCTCATTCTCTCCTGAATTTTCTCATACAAATCCTGCAAAGTAAAATCTTTGTTTTCCTTTGGTCCAATTATTACTATATCTGAGGAAAATATTTTTTCATAGACTTCCAGGCCTGCTTCTCTCGCAGATTTGCCGGAATACACGATGTCAATTACCAAATCGACAATCTTGCTCATGAATATTGATTCAGTTGCCCCAGAAAAATACAATCTTTCCACCTTGCCTGGAAATTTCTTCTTCTGAATGAATTCATCTGCAATTTTCTTATACTTTCGATTGATTCCTATTCTAACAGTACCTTTCACGTCCTCAAGTTTTTTGCCATGCTGTCCCAGAAGACAGAGAGTTGGCTTACCCAGAACATTCTCGGCATCATTCCAGGGAATCTTTTCTATAATGCTTACTTTTGGATTGTTATAACTAAGAATAAACTCTTTGTACAAGTCCTCTCCAGTTATTCCATATGCTTTCTTTCCAGATTCAATCAATTTCTCGACGAGATAGGGTACATCTTCCCCTCTAACTTCCTGCATCTTGTTTTTATCAGAAATCTTGTCCATAACCATGCTCCTACATATTTCCAAGCCAGAATTCTTAGGAATAATGAATACTTCTCCCGAATTATAATCTACCATGCTACACCTCCTTTCAAACCTTGAACATGAGTAAAAAGAGCAGTAGGCGAGAATCGAACTCGCTTCTCCGGCGCCACAAGCCAGGGTTCTGCCATTAAACTACTACTGCCTATGATGCGTGAAAGGATTTTAGAAAATACAATGAAAACAACCAGCGTTCAAACACGCCTTTGCTCCAATACTGTTTAAAGAAATATAGTCAAGACTAATTGTGAAAACAACCAGCACTTAGTGCCTTTGCTCCAATTGATCTTGTGTTTGTCATACCCTGCTGAGAAATAATGCGTATTTAAATTTTTGCTTTACAACTTTAATTTTCCACGAGTCCATTCACGTATTAGTGTTAATGCTGCCTTTGTAATGTCCACTACGCCACCCTTCTTCAGCATTCCGCCTTTTCTTCCATACTCCTCCAGGATTGCATACTGCTCATCAACACTTACATTTTCTCCCCGCGCATACTTTACTATTTCCATGGCCACCTTTTCCGGATTCTTCAATTTCTCAGGATTCTTCGCTCCTAGAATTCCCAGCTTCCTCTCCTTGTCCTCAAAAGGAATTACTCCGGGAGAATCTAAAATTTTCAAGGTTCCAGTTTTTACCCATTGAATTCCCTTAGTTGTACCGGCATAGGATGCAGTAGCAGTCCTAGCTCGCCTTGAAAGAGCATTAATGATGGATGATTTGCCAACATTTGGATAGCCAACAACACCAACCTTTGGACTTTTACCCTCCTGGGCCAATCTTTTTGTAATAATCTGCAATCTGATACGCAACTCCTTCATTCCTCGATTTTTCACCCCTGAAACAAATAGTGCATGCGGAAATTGTGCCTGCAGGGCCTTCCTTTGCTCATGGGTAATCAAATCAACCTTATTGAATACCATTATACTTTCCTTATGAAATTCAACAATCTTTTCTTTTATCTCTCGATTCATGGAAAGATCGGGCATTCTTGCATCTAGAACAAACAGAATAATGCCTGCTTCCGCAAAGACTCCTCGAACTGCATGCCAAAAACTCATAATTCATAGAATGAAATGAAGCTTATAAACCTTATACTAAAATAAAAAATTAGTGTGCCTTAAATTTATCATAATCCCAAGGAATAAAGTCGGCAGGGTCCTTAGTCTTTGTAGCAGGTCCTATGTTTACTGAAACTCTTCCAACCTTAACACTTGTTACATCCTTAGGGACACAAAAAGCACCCGAACTAGCATACAATTTATATATGTCATCAGCGCCAGGTCCATTAATGATTGAATTTACAGTACTCAAAAGAGGCGTGCCTTGAGAGTTGCTCTCTTGCTTTTTGAGCATAGCAGTCATTAGCTGGTCTTTCTGAGCACTTGTAAGATGATTACTCCCAGCAATTAATTCTGCCTCTGAGACAGCAGTCGCAGGTATCGCTGAGCTGGCGGCAGCTATACTTTCAGCAGAGTTTGTCAATAATTCTCCATATGAACTTAATTTTGGCTTAATTGCTAAAATAGAGTCTGGGACTGGTGAGCTAAACACAAATTCTACTGGAACTTCCGTAACTGTTCCGTCTGAACCAATCTTTGTACTGGCTACATTTGGATATAGCGCAGTAAGAGTATTTCTCACTAAAGGATCCATTGCATCAAATGGACCAACGGTAATTGCTGCCTTGTCTTCTTTAACTACAACCTTATCAGGTGTAGGTATAACTTCCACTTTCTTTGGAGGCTCAGTATAGGTAAATATTGGAATCATATCATTCAAATGGCTTCCAGTTCCCTTCTTTACTTCATTAGACATTCTTCTTGTAAATGCCCATTCATCTTCACCGGCTGGATTTTCCGAATCATATACTGCTTTCAACTCTGCCCGTTTATCCGCAGGCAAACTATCTGAAGTATAGAACTTCAAGCTGCCTCCAAATGTAGCAACCTGTGTGCCATCCGCCTTAGTTTCAACGCCAACAGAACCCCCATTAACGGTAGCAACTTCGGGTGCACTAGCAGTAGGATCTCTTTGGAATATATCAATTAAATCATTCAAATTGCTTCCAGTTCCAGATTTAACTTCCAGAGCCTTTCTCTTAGCAAAATCCCCATAGGATTCCTGTTGAGTCTTTGGAATATTTGACAAAGAATCTTCATACAACTTTCTCAAAGCTGCTTCCTTATCTGCAGGTAACTTATCTGGAGTATAAAAAAGATCCTTAGGAGCCTTAGGATCAACCAAAGTAATTTCCTTCACTGCTTCATCAACCTTGGATTTTAGAGTAGTACTATCCCCTTCAATAAACACGCTCGTACCATCTTCACCGACATATAGATAACTATTACCCTTCATCACATCATCCAAACTTCCTAGTTCAATATCTCCCTTCTTAGTCTTTAAATTCAATGAAGGATTTCCAAGAGAGAACACATCGCCAGATGGCAACGGAGATACCAATGAAAGAGATGAGTCTGATGAGAGAGAACCTATCTTCTTCTCCCCATTTACTGTTGTAATAACTCCGCCAGGTAGACCCCAAGTCATTTTACCAAGACTTTTATCAACACTCAAATCTAGAACATTATTAGTATTAGAACCAAACAAATCTCCGCCAGCAATGTCAATCTTTGTCTTTCCAGCAAGAACGCTTGTTGGACGATTATTTGTTTTTATGGCAAGAACCCTGCCAGCAGAAGGTAAAGTGCCCATATCAAACACACTAGACAAATCAATATCGCCGCCATTCTTAGAATCAATATACACTCCATTCGCATCAAATGTTAAAATAGAATTATCTGGAACTGTCTTGGGATTTGTCAAATCTAAATTCTTAATTCCTGGCACACTGACAACTGGACCCTTGATGCCATTGGTAACACCCTTACCAAATGTATCCCAATCAACTTTAACCTCTACTTTTTTATTTCTAGCAGCCATAACTTCTGCCACAAATTCCTTAGAAAATGTAGGATTAGAAGCCAATTCCTTTTTCTGAACTTGCGTCAAAGAATTTGTATCGAGTGCCTTATCAGCAGATAAACCTGCACCAACAAAAACACTCTTTCCAGATTTAGTAAAGTCGGCAGAAGATAAATCCCACTTGGAATTTCCACAATCCAACAAACTTGCCTTCTTCTGAGTCTCCATCTTTCCAAGAGCTAAATCACTTACTGGAGTACCCATCTTGGAATCCATAAATTGACAAAATTCAGAAGGTAATATGGAATTTGAAGTCGTTATTGATTGACCAACACCTGCAGCAAATACACTCGCCATTAACAAAATTCCAAAGATCAGAGAAACAGCAAGTCGACTGTTCATTGTAATGCCTCCAAACAATCTCCAGCGCCAGTGCAAGCTGGGAATGTATATCTAGATGCGAAATTCCATTCATAATCAAACCCTGCAAAACTCGAAGCGGAATCCACTATAGTAAATCTCATATTGTTGATATTGTCCGTATTGGTGATTGAAACATTCAATTTAT
>JBAXMY010000066.1:0-5484 GCA_037134055.1 archaeon | reverse complement strand
GTCCTAATGGTGAAGTGGGCTTTTGCTATTTTTTAATTAAGATTACTAATTAAGTTAGAAATTCAACACCTTTTTGTGTAAATACTGCGATTTTTATTCCCACAGGAATTGCAAGAAGAGCAGAAACAAGAGCCATGTGCTCCTTACCGGTGCCCGAGGCAATGCTCAGTGCAACTTCGAACTCTCCAGATAGCTTGCTGTTCAACTTGCTCTTAATATCATCTCGCAATTGCATTAATGGCATGCTCGAATCTACGAAAACCTTTTCACATCTCTCCAATTCTGGAAAATCCACAACTGCCTTGTTTATCACAAGAACAATCCTGTCGGCTTCAATTCTATTTACAAGTCCAGATATTTGACCCCAACTTTCCCTATCCAATCCCACGAATGCAACTAATTCCATAACGAGAAATGAATAATTAGATTTATAATGATTGTTATTCTTTACTTGCTATGGTTAAAGAGATACCTCTAAGCGAGATTACCCTCCGCAGGTATGAAAAACCATATGATTCTTCAAAGCGTGAGTTGCTAAGAAAAGTATGTCTTAGCCTAGGACTTCTACAACCCGGCGATTCAAGAGATATTCTAGTCGATATTCTAGTCATTCTAGACGACGCAAGAAAAGAAAAAAAGCAACTCTCCTCATTTGAAATAAGAGACAAGGTTGAAGCATTCAGAAAGCAAAATTCTCTCGATGAAAAAGGGCTCGCAGAAAGTAACATTCGGAGGCAACTCAAGCGTCTTCGTGACCTTCTACTAGTCGACAAGCAAGGTAACCTCTATAGAATAAGTGAGTTTGCACCCCTCTCCGAGCTTTTCGAAAGCAAAATAGAAAAATTCCTCATTCCGCAGATTATAGAACGGGTTAAGGAATATCTTGCAAAGCTTGATCCTCAGGCATAACGATAATATTTATTAACCTCCAATTCTAAAACAGATTATGGTAAGTTTAACTGCTGAATTAGAAATGAGGGGATACTGGAATAAAAATCGCGAATCTCTTCTTGATGAATACACTAAGGGATATTTGGTAATTTCAATCTCTCCAATAAAGCACGAATATTTTGCAACTTTGCGAGAAGCCTACAAACAGCATCCAATTCTCAAAGATAATCGCCAGACATTTGGCATAACGCCTCTATTGGTTGACATTAAATTAGAAAGAACTGCAATGCGCTCTTCTTCCCATAAGGGAAAAGGTCTCGAATCTCGAACACAATAATCTTTATTAATTAGATTTTGTCCCATAATCTATGAAAAACACACGTCTTTCTGTGATTCTTGCAACATTAGCCCTACCAATTGCCGGGTGCCTAACTACCCAAGAGCGAACCATTCAAAATTGCCCAGACGTTACCTATTCTCATCCAATCTATGGGTGGATTACCCTAGAGGATATAGATCATGATAGAAAGGTTGATGCTGTGAGCCGTCCAGCCCTTGCCACGCAGGGTGAAAAGCACGTTCTTTTCATTCAAGAAGGATACGAATATAAGATTTCTGGTGATGTATCATTAAAAGATGGATTTACAAAATACATGACTCCAAAGATGAGAAATGATTTCTCACAGACATACCAGTTCCTAAAATCTGACAGTTTAGATATTCTAAAAGCAAGGCAAACAAAATAAAAATATGACCTCCAAAGAACTCAACATACCAGAACCGGGCTGGCCACTTCCGCTTGGATTTGAAAATGCTAGTGAAAAAGTAAAAGCAATCTACCGGAGTTGGCTCAGAGAAGAAGATAGATATCTTTCCGAATTCCATTCAGGATATTTGTCTCTCAGTTCTCTGAGTGATAAGCCAGAACAATTCGACCATCCAACATATATTCACATTGAAGATGAATACTCATTAAAGAGAATCCTTCCCAAAGCTGATTCTTCCCTAGCATTCATAGTTGAAAACAATGGAATAATTGTTAATCTAGATATTGCCCACACCCTTCATAAACAGAGAGAAGAATATCAAAAAAATCCAACGAAGAATTTTAGAAAAGAGTTTAAAGCCATGGGAAATATGGGTCTGGAAGACGTTGCCAATGGGAAATAAATAAATTTTTGCAAAAGCTAAAATTTATAAACCCTCTTTTTGGTATTATATTATCTACTTCTTTCGATTAGGAGGTAGTCGGAACTTAACAAAAATGATATTTATCATAAAAGTAACAACAAACAAAGAAGAACGAGCACTAGAAATGATTGCAGCTCGTGCAGAGAAAAAAAATCTAAATGTATTTTCAGTTGTAAGACCCCACGGTATTAAGGGATATATAATTCTAGAAGTTGCCGACCGTGAATCTGCAGAAGAGGCAGCATTCGACCTACCATACGTCAAGGGAATAATCGGTAAAACAGTTGAATACGCATCAATACAAAATATGCTTCAACCTAAGATTGAAGATATTAAGATCGAAATTGGAGACATAGTGGAAATGACTTCAGAGCCATTCAAGAATGAAAAGGCCAAGGTCACAAGAATTGATAAACAGAAGGGAGAAGTTACCGTTTCATTGCTCGGAGCATCCGTTCCAATTCCAGTGACAGTCAAAATTGATAATGTAAAAGTAATAAGACGTGAGGACAAGGAAGATGAAAAGGAAGAAGCGTTAGATTTAAATGCTGACAATGATGGGGATGACCTAATATGATAGTAAAATTAATTGTTGAAGGCGGAAAAATGGCCCCGGGCCCTGCAGTAGCTCAACAGCTTGGTCCAATGGGAATAAATCTTGGAAAAGTTATAGCAGATGTTAACGAAGCAACAAAAAGTTTTGCAGGCGTCAAAGTACCAGTTGCCCTGGACGTTGACCCAAAGTCAAAGACGTACACTATAAAAGTTTCTTCACCTCCAGTTGCTGAACTTATCAAGAAGGAACTTGGTCTAGAAAAAGGTTCAGGAAAAGCAAAGGACGTCAAAGTTGGCAATATTTCATTTGAGCGCATAGTATCAATCGCCCAGCAGAAAATGCCTGGACTTCTAGCAAAAGATTTACGAGCGGGAATAAAATTAATTGTTGGAACCTGTGTTTCTCTAGGTGTTCTGATTGATAATAAGGAAGCAAAGGAAATTGAAGCAGATATTGATGCCGGAGTGTATGATAAGGAAATCAAACAGGAACTAACTGTCGTGTCAGACGAAAAGAAGAAGAGACTTGCATCGCATTTTGCAATTGTAAAGGCCAAGCAAGAGAAAGCTCAAAAGGCATTGGAAGAGGCGAAGGCAGCAGAGGAAGCAGCCAAGGCAGCAGCCGCAACAGCCGCTCCAACAGCAGGCGCCGCAGGCGCAGCAGCCGCACCAGGCGCAGCAGCCGCAGCAGCAACTCCAGCAGCAGGAAAGGCAGCAACTCCAGCAGCAGCCGCAGCCAAGCCAGAAGCAAAGAAGAAGTAATTATTTTCTTGTATAAAATAACAATTATCTTTAAATATTCTAAACATCCTGCTTTTATCATGGAAGATGAAACATATTCACCATTTCTGAAAAGAACTGAAAAAATTCCAGTTCAGAAATATTTAGAATCATCTCAAGAAGAGAGAAGAGGAATAAAGTCAACAAGAATTGTTCCTCCTAGATTCGATGGTCCTCTTGAGTGCTTTGTCGAAGTCGAATTCAAGACTCCACACTATGATTTGAGTCGTGTCTTCAGATAATATTTATATACTCTCAGATAACAATTGCATTCATGTCAGAACAATTAGGTATGATTCGTTTCGGCGGAAATATTTATTCACTTGGCTTCAAGGTAGTCACGGAAGATTTGAAATCTCTCGGGCTAAGAAAAAATCCAAATATCATAACCTATGAGCCAGGGGTTTGGCATTATCTCTCCCAAGATAAGATTAAGCCAGGAAAGGATGATTTTGGTGGTATCTGGGCTGCAAGATCAATTTCAGGAGCGAAGATGTTAAGAAAATATATGCGAAATCACTATTCTCAAAAAACAAGAATATTCAGAGCTGCACTGGACAACATTCTGTACGCAAACAGCTATCGAGTTAAAACAAACGGCATAAATTTAGTTGAGGAAATTCTAATTCAATAGATCAATTAGCAAAATCTTAAATACCTTAAATTCTGCATTTTAATTATAGGGGATGTAGTATAGCCTGGTTAGTATTCAAGGTTTGGGACAATTATCTACATTTCAGATGATTGCAAGACACTTTGCGACCCCAGTTCAAATCTGGGCATCCCCATTTATTCTCTTTTTTGTGCTAAAGGATTACCATACATTATTCTTGCCTGTTCATCTAAATATAAGAATACATTCGGGAAGCTTTTCTTTCCAGGAGTGGCCATTTTTTCAACATCCGATCTGTTAATCAAAAATATAGGATTATCAGTCATTAATGCCATTCCAAAATCACTAAAACTTCCTTCGCTTTTCCCATTCCAATATAGGTGAACTCTTTTACATCTTTTCATTCCATCACGATGTTTCAAAAGAATCCGGATTCCAATAGGATCTAGATCTTGTTCAACATCTCTTGGAGGATAATGGACACTACGTCCGATTGCTTCCAATTTTCTAACATAATCATCTAGAATCACTACAACTTCCGGAGTAACATTTCTCACAGGGCAGATAATATAATCTGTTTTTGCCTCTAGACTTGTCATAATTTCATACATTTCTCAGTATTTTTAAGCATTTATGAGATTAGATGATAAATTATTTGGCTAATTCATTCAAGCAATGAGTTATCTCTTCAGATGGGAAGCCTTCTGCCGTTTTAATAGAACTAATCAGCTTGTCAACAAGAGATATTTTTTCTTTGTCTCTAATTTCAACTATCCTTGGTTCTGCTACCGCTATCCTCAAACTTAATTCTGTCGCGCCTTCTCCAACATCGAAATACATTCCATTTTCCTGAGGACATGCTGCAAATCCATACATTCTTCTTCCAATTTCCAATAGGGCAACTTTTTGAGTATTCTCATTCTCAAGTATATGTGCATACTTCAATCTTGCATAACATTCGGCTTTATTTTTCATTCTTTTCATAAAAGTCGAGGGTTTTTAAGTATTTCCTAAATTTTTCGAGAACAGAATACTTTAAAAACCCTCCAAAATAAGAGATATTATGGCATCGAAAACAAAGAAGATTAAAGCATTCGGTAAATACAGAACTAGCGCAGGCGTTAGCGTCAGAAATAACTATAATCTAGTAGAAGCCACACAACGTAAGGTACAAAAGTCTCCATTCCATCCAACTGGAAAGGCAAAGAGAATTGCCGCAGGAATATGGAGATGCGTAAAAACTGGCAAAGTATTCGCCGGTGGCGCCTATGCGGTGGATGCATAAATTTAAAAGTCAAAATTCATACTCATCAACATGGTTCAATACAAATGTTTCAAGTGCGAGAAACCTATAAACAATAAGGTACTAGAGAAGAGATTCGTCTGTCCACACTGTGGCTCAAAGATTTTCTACAAGTCTAGATCTCAGATAGTCAAAGTAAAGGCAATATAAT
>JBAXMY010000065.1:0-5519 GCA_037134055.1 archaeon | reverse complement strand
GATAGAGAAACAAACTGTCTCCTTTTTTAGCATAGGTGTTAACATTCTCAAATTCAGCTTCATACCCTTTAGTTAAAGTCAAATTTCCAAAACATACTTCCGTAATGCCTGAAGGTAGTTTTCCAGTAAATACATTCTGACTTATCTCAGAATTCCAGGCAGCATCCACTTGTTTTTGCAGATCAGAGTATAGTGTTCCAGCAGTTGTGCAATTCGTAGTCCCCATAAAACTCATGATCACATAGGCAGCAACTGCAATGGTAAATACAATTATCAAAATAGAGAATATCATTCCAAAAGATAACTCAAACTGTCCTCTCTTTACCATGGATATCTGAAGGAAAAAGCATAATTAAAGGTTTCGAAACCTTTAATGCATTCAGTCAAGACATTTAATAGTTCCAGAAACTTTCAACACCTTTAGTTTTCCAGAACATGCGGCAAATGCTGCCAGAACATTACTCAATTCTCCTCTTTCAACGGACATTAGTACACCTCGATCAGATTTCAAAAAGACAGGCATGGCCTTTACCCATCCAAGAATACCGATGTAATCAAGTATGGCATTTTTCACCACGTCCTGACTTTCGGCTTTCAGTAGAATATATCTTTTCTTTATCCTCGCACTTGAACTCAGTCCCATAATCCATACAGGAAAACACATTTTTTATATTCTCTCATTAAGCTAAAAACCTATTTAAACTAGGATTTTCTTAATCAATTATGAAGATACATGCAATAGGAGGATATAGTGAAGTCGGAAAGAATATGACTGCCCTGGAAATAGGAGAAGATGTAATTCTATTCGATTCAGGTCTATTCCTTCCAGCAATAGTCGGAGTTCAGGAAAGAGAGAAGATAGTAACTGAAAGAGGCATGCGCTCTCTTGGAGCATTGCCCGATGATTTATATCTAGAAAAAAAAGGACTGCGTGGTAAAGTCAGAGCAATTCTAGTTTCTCACGCACATCTAGATCATCTTGGAGGCCTTCCATACAATGCAGAAAGATATGACTGCCCAATCATTGGCACACCATTCACAATCGAAGTTCTTAAGGTAATAATGCAAGACTCAGATCAAAAAATAAGAAATAAATTAATTGTTGTACAACCAAATGGCACAATTATGGTTCGTGGAAAAAGTCAGGATTACAAAGTTGAGTTTATCAACATGACTCACTCCACAATCCAGAGTGCAATAATTGCAGTACATACTCCGGAGGGTGTCGTATTGTATGGGAATGATTACAAATTAGATAACTCTCCCGTATTTGGAGATAGGCCTAACTACCACCGACTAAAAGAATTATCTCACAAGGGAGTAAAGGCACTTGTTGTAGACTGTCTCTATGCTCCAGATGATAGAAAAACTCCATCTGAAAAAATTGCAAAAGGTCTTCTAGAAGATGTAATGTTCACAACGGACAATCATAAATCTGGAATGATTGTAACTACGTTTTCCTCCCACATTGCTCGCCTTAAGACCATTGCAGAGATGGGGAAAAAATTGAATAGAGAAGTAGTCTTCCTAGGCAGAAGTCTAAACAAGTATGTTACCGCAGCAAAGAATATTGGCAAGGCGCCATTCATCAAAGATATAACCATCGTCAGCTACAAAAAACAACTTGAAAAGATGCTCAGAAAAATAAATTCCAATAGACAAAATTATCTAATTGTTTGCACCGGACACCAGGGAGAGCCAGGTTCAATGCTTGACAGAATTTCCAGAGGCAGTCTGCCTTTCCATCTTGCAAAGGAAGATCATGTCATATTCTCATCTAAAACAATTCCAACTCCAATAAACGAAGCAAATCGTCAGGAATTGGAAGTAAGACTTAAACACGCGCAAGTTAGAATATTTGATAACGTTCACGTTTCCGGACACGGAGGACGTGAGGATCTGCGTGATCTAATCAAGCTTACAAATCCTGAAAATGTAATTCCCTCTCATGGAGAACTTGCAAAGAGACAAGCTGGAGCAAATCTTGCAGAAGAGCTAGGCTACAAATTATCAAAAACAGTCCATCTTGTGGAAAATGGACAATTTGTTCACCTATGACTAAAGAAGAAATAGCAGCAGGCCTTAGAACTGCCATAGAGCACGGTTATTCTCTAGAGAATGCTGCAGAAAGTTTTGTCAACGCAGGATATAATCCAAATGACGTTAAAGATGCTAAAGAAATTGTTTCAATGGGTGCAAGCTCAATAGTAAGACCTGATAAACCAATGCAAATTGAAGATACTTCGGCATTAAAACAAACCTCCATCCCCATGCCCTCAAAGGTTTCACAATCGGAATCTTTTTCAGCAGCACCAAATCAAAAAGCTCAAACACAGACCAAGAGCGGTGCATCAAAATGGATGATTCTGGGAATTTCAATTCTTCTAGTACTGATCGGAATTATTTTGTTCTTCATGATATTCGGAGAAAGTATTCTTTCAATGTTCATGAAATGAACATGAACATGAAAAACAGGATTAAAAAATAAAATGATCTACGAACCTTCCGATGATTCATATCTCTTGGAAAAGTATGTGAAAAAATTTGCAAAAGGCAAATCAGTTCTAGACATCGGATCGGGCTCGGGCATCCAGGCAATGTCTGCCCTCAATGCGGGTGCTAGTTCAGTTCTAGCTTCAGACATTAATCCAGAAGTAATTTCATTTCTAAAGGAAAGGGGAATACCTTCCAGGCAATCAAATCTTTTTGAAAAAATATCTGGAAAATTTGATCTAATAGTGTTCAATCCACCATATCTGCCAGAGGACAAACGCGAAGATAAATCTAGCAAACTCACCACCACGGGTGGAAAGAAAGGAGATGAAATAATCCTGCGATTTTTAGGCAAAGTAAGATCGCATTTGAATGGAAAAGGTGTAGTCCTACTTCTTCTTTCATCACTTACTCCAAAAGATAAAATATCTCTTCTCCTAAAAGAAAATGGTTTCAAAAAGGAAGTTCTTGAAAAAAAGAACTTCTTCATGGAGTCCTTGGAAGTCTGGAAAATCTCAAGCTAAATTTAAACTGGAGTCAAATTCAAATAACCAGTGTCTTCACCAAGACCCAATATATCTCTAACCAATTCAGGTCTCAAATAGGGTTCAATTCTACTCTTCTCAATTTTTTCAAGAATTTCTAATCTTTCTTCCATTTCGCTTAAATCTGTTGCAGCCCTTAATTCCGAAAGGCCCTTCTCGCCATCAACGCCCATAGCAAGATAATCTATGGAAGCCCCAGGCATAGGAACCCACTTTCCACTATACCTTGGTCCGTCTTTTATCATCGCATAGACTAATGAAGCAAAACCTCGCCTTGGATGTACTTTCCAAAAGTTCAGATTATTACCGTCGTGTAATCCAAAAACAAGTTTAACTTGGTTTTTGAAAACAATGTCTTTTCCTTCGTCAATCAAACCACCAACAACTCTCCCATCATCTAAAAATCGCATTGTCCCAGTAAAGGTACCTGCAATTCCGCAATGAGTATATCCTCCAGACGCATCAAAGTTTCTCATGTTTACCAAACCTCCAAGTAGTTTAAAAATATAATTGTTTTCTAACGCTCTATTTGGAATAACAATCAACTCCAAAATAACAATGTTTAAAAGCATATTTCTTCATAATTTTTCATGGAAATGGATCAAGCAGTATTCCTCAAGGCTCAAATCCTAGAG
Source organism: archaeon (assembly GCA_037134055.1). Classification (GTDB taxonomy): domain Archaea; phylum Nanobdellota; class Nanobdellia; order Pacearchaeales; family GW2011-AR1; genus JBAXMY01. The sequence continues at coordinate 1,846 of JBAXMY010000065.1, read as the reverse complement.
AGAACTTTCAAGGAATCTCAGGAAAAGATTGATTTTCTAGAACAGCAAATAATTGAATTGGATAAATTCAAGCAGTCAATAAAGGCAATCAGTGATTCAAAAGGAAAAGAGATAATCTCTCCCCTTGGAAAAGGAGTTCATGCGAAGACTTCATTGGTTGATGACGATTTCTTTGTCGAAGTTGGTTCGGGCGTAGTCGTCAAAAAGACGCCAGCACAACTCATCAATACAATAGACTCTCAGATCTCCCAGCTACATGATGCACGAGCCCATGTCTCCGGAGAATTGGAGATAGCAAGACATAGTCTTATTTCATTGCTAGAGGAAATTGAAACTAATCAGAAAAATTAAAATGGACACAACACCATTATTCTATAAAGGACACGAGGAATTCAAAAATATTCTTGCCGATGAAAGACTTTCACGTCCTGGAAGAGCAATCCGAGTTTATAATTATGCTCGATTCTCCGGTGATGAAATGATTTACGTAATAGGCACTGAAAAGCAGTTATTCGATTCCAAGACTGGAAAGAAAGTAAAACCAGAAGAAGTTTTTAGTAGAGATGTTGCTCCAGATGGATGGAGTGTTGAAGGGTTTGCAATTGATTTGCTTCCAGAAGAAGAGTTAGAAAAGATTTTAAAAAATCCTCCAATTTAATTTTTATAATTTCTTTCCGCTTTTTTCAAAAATTCTTTAAAACTAAGAACTCCAAGTTCCGACACCACACCACGAATGTATTTGCTTTCAATCATTTCAAAAGCAGGATTCTGCACCTTCACATTTTTTGGACTACGAGCCCAGACTTCGTGGAAATCTCGTTCCTCAATTTTGACATGCTTGGGAGAATACTTCCAAGAATCTGCAACAATGTACAATGGTTTTTTGTGGACAAATGAAATTTCAGCAATTGCATCACTGCCTATCTTATTTATTACTCCCTCCGACAGAATGGCATCAGCCCCTATCAAAATAACATCTACTTCCTTCAGAGCTGCATGCATTCCAGAATCAATAAAGTTTTCAACAATTATTCCTGCCCTGGACAATTCACGAGCTGTCTTTCTACCCTGATAGAGCGGACGCGTTTCAGTGTTACATACTCTGAAATGCATTCCTTTTTTCTTTGCATAAATTAATGCACTAGTTACATTACTCGAATGACAATGTGTAAATATCTTTTTCTTACCTCTAATTACCTTTAGAACATTCACATTTATCTTTTTCTGCGTCTCAGATAAATGTGTTAGAACCTCTTCTTTCCTGCCCTTATGCAATTTATTCAAAGCATGGAACAACATTGGTTCAGTAGGCCTTAACTTTTCTAAATCTTTTTTATTTTTATCAGTGGGCATAAGAATGTAGGCTTTCACAGCAGCCTTTGCCACAGCAGTTGCTCCCTGTATTCTTATCGCTCTGATGTCGGACTTGATTTTTCTTACCAACGCCTCTCTTTTCATCTAAACTATAGGGATTATCTATATAAAAAACTATTTAAGTGCCAGTTCCATTTTTATATGGAGGTGTTGAAATGTTAGAAATGCTCATTAATCCACAGAAGGCCGAGAGGCAACCCTGGGAAATGTTTTTTATAGGTCTATTTTACGCCAGCATCTCACTGCTTATGGTAAGTTGGATATTTGGCGGAGACGCTGTTTTGTCAAAATATTCAGGAATACTCATAGTTACATTTACCTTTCTTTTTTCCATTCCATTTATATAATATACTATTAAGCTAGAAGAAACTAAAGTTATTCCTTGAATAGTAACCATCGCTCTCCTTAATGAACACATACATGCCATATATGCCTTCCTCTGGCTGTTTATGGGCTTTATAGTAGCATTCTC
>JBAXMY010000064.1:0-5592 GCA_037134055.1 archaeon | reverse complement strand
CCACCTCTTCCAATACCAAACAACCCTCCTCTCCATCCAATATAAAATGAGCCCACCCGATAGCTTGCACCATTCTTACCTGTAAGAATTGTTCTGTAACCAGTCCCAGAGGTAAAATCAGCACCATTCATCCACAAGCTAACTGTGAAGTTAGAAGTAAGATTATTTACAAAACCAGTTTCAACTGCACCAGTTATTCCATCAAAACTCATACTCTTCCCAAACATGCCAGATGAATTTTGAACAGCTCCTCCAACAACAGTTCCATTATTTCTTCCCATATAATCAACAAGTCCTCCACTGGCATTCAAATCATCCATTCTCCATAGGGATACAAGTCCAGTCGTATTAAAGCCAGTCAAATCATATCCAAGACTTGAATTCCACCAGCTAACCTGCGCAGATATATTCGAGCCAGAAGGCCTCGAATATCCTACTACATTTACTGTAACGTTATCATATGTACTATTCAATGGGATTGGACCAAAGTCAATCGTTCCAGGAGATTTGAATCTTGCACTCGTATTTGCGTAAATGGCTGCAATCTGGCCTGCAGACAGTGATGAGTTGAATATCATTACTTCATCGATGAAACCGTTCGCAAGATAGTTACCGCTTCCTCTATTTCCTATTTGAACAGGGTCAGTGTTTGCATTTAAATTTCCGCTTGCAGCAGTACTATTATCGTATATTCCATTAATATAAAGGGCAAGCCCCGTTCCATTATAAACTGCTGTAAGAAAAGTCCAATTGTTTAAAGTAAGCGCCGAAGTACTTGCAAAATTAGCATTGACACTATTTATAATACATCCAATTCTAGCTTTTCCAGTTCCCTGATCAGTTCTTAGCTCATATGATCCAGAACCTTCTCCAGGAGCTTTAGTAACAATCATATTATAATTTGAAAAGCTTGATGGCCTAAACCAAACACTTATGGCAAAATTACCTGTTATTTTCAAAGCACTTCCCGTATTTACGGAACTGCTAATGTTCACATAATCATTTGTTCCGTCCAAGAACAACCCATTTCCATATAATCCCGACGAGGAATTACTCAAAGCCCCATTCGTATAAACTCCATCATAATTTCTTCCAGACAAATCTCTCGCCGTAGTCGAATTATCTGCATCAAAACTCCAATATCCTACCAATGTGTCATACGGACTTCCTCCATAGGAAAGCAGTGCAGCATTATTGCTCACATTTGTCACATTCGTAAACATTCCATTTGCAGTCGTATATGAATTAAATATTCCTGCTGGAATTGAAACTGCTGCAAGGGCATAGCCCGCCAGGAAGATTGCAAACATACTCAATGCAATTATCAAAACTTTCATCCCAATATAACCTCTTTTATTTTTTATCATGTTCCCTTTCTCCCCTTATTTTTTTCATAGAATTCCATCAACTCGGAAAGTATTTCATCAAACGTGTGCTTGCGAACGAAATCCAGGTTCTCAATCTTCTCTTTGGTTTCCTGACTAATACGAATGGTGGTACTACCCCGACTGGCATTTGTAGACTTTGTAGCCATTATCTATATAGTCTACATTTAGCTATTTAAGGGTTTCCATGCAGAAACATTAATCACTAAATAATGGTAGGTATTGTTATAAACGGTGAATCCCAAATAAATCTATAAATAAGGATTAATTAAATGAACACACGACAGTTAGTATATGGTTTAGGCTTGGCGATAATTATGGGCTCCGGCTCATTGGGCTATTCTCAATCTACAGAAAAACCTTCACAGGAAAAGAAAGAACATCTGGAACGCAGGGAACATACAAATCCATTGGAAAGAAAAGCCGAAGATATGAATCCTACAGAAAGAGCAAGATTTAAGGAATTCTCTGAAAAAATGGAGGCTCTAAGAAATGAATACAACTTTCCAGTTGACAAGCTGAGAGAGTACCAACAGAAAGTTAGGGCGCTCTTCCAAGAGTATAAAGAGTTTCTTCCTCCGAGACCCAACATGGGACCAGGAGAACAGGGAAGAATGGAAGGCACAAATACGTTTCATCCATACATGCCTAACAAACCTGACAAACCATCCATGCCTGAAAAGCCAAACAAACCAGACAAGATAGAATTAAAGGATAAAAGATAACTTCAGATTTTAAAACAGAAGCAGAACATTCTTTCTAAAAAACCTTTAAATACTTCTTTGTAGTAGATAATGCATGGAAAACAGAGCTCTCGAGTCAGAAAAGAAGGGCAAATCTCTAACTTCAATCATTGGAGGTTCTATCCTAGGTATTAGTGCAGCCATATTCCTATCAGGATGCTTTGCCACAGTCAGCTATGGGCCCCCACATCCAAGTCCATCACATGGAGGATTCACTAGGTATTATAGTCCTCCACCTCCAAGAGCAGTATACTCCCCCCACCAAATAATCATTGTTCCAGGCCCACAGCATAATCAAAGGCAATATCAATTACGTCCACATCACAGATAATCTTATATAACTGATTTTAATATGAATACTATGGACAAAAAGGGAAATCTTCTAGAAATTATAAAAAATACCTCTCTCGCAATCACTGCAGCCACAGGAATGTATATTCTAACTGGTTGCTATGCCATGAAAGTTTGCCATGAAGGTCCCAAGCCCCATATCATCTACGGAAAACCCTGTGAACATCTTGCTCGTCCAAAACCAAGTCAGATCCAATATAAAATTATAAACAATCCGAGAATAGTAGTTTACGAACCTAATATAATTAAAGTTCCTGCTAAAAAGCAACAAGAGATAATCTATGGACCTCAACATCCAAACAATCCTCATAGATAAATAAAATGACTCAAGAAATAAAACCTAATTATTTTGTAAGGGGAATGGGATCAGTTCTAAACCTATTTGGCTCCAGCAGACCTAATGAAATCTATGGCCCAGTAAAGTCCCCCGAACAACGGGATGCGGATGCACTGGCTTCAGATTGGAGAAAGGTTGGCGGAGATTTGGAGAGTGCATTTTCAGCGGAAAGAGAACTTCAGAAACATATTGATTAAATAATAAATAATTTACCTCAATAATCCTTAAATACTGTCATTTAGCTATGTTCCAATGATCAGAAAGGAAAGAGTATCTCTCACAATGACTCACGAAGAAGTATTAAAAGCAAGAGAAGGATTGAATGAAATTGAAAGGCTAGAAGATCCAGAAAGATATGTTGTCCAATCTTTCCTTAAGGAATTATACAAAGAAGGATACTCTCTCTCAGTTCCCTGGGGAACGGGAATAGTTGCCGGACGTGATCTTGAGCATTCAACTCTTCACATTGCTCCAAAATCAACTATTCTTAGGAAAATATCTTCTCTAAGCCTGTTGGTGAGAATACGCCCCAAACTATCGGTCAAACTAGCAGAAGCACATCTATTAGCTCAAGATATGCAAGGATATTATGAAAAGAAACTTCCTTCTGGAATGATTTATCATTTCCATGAAACATTCCCTTCAGTTAATGAAGATAATAGATCTGCACGTAAATCTCTAAAGAAGGGCTATTTTTTTAGTCTAGATTCATTGGGAAAATAATATGATCGGAAAATACATAAAAGAAAAAAATCCAGCATACATGTTTCTAGAAGTTCTAAAGAGCGAAAATATCGATATGGCAGGAATACATGGTCTAGACAGAATAATTATCTATCAAGATGAAAACAAAAGAGTTCATCTAGTTCCATATCCAAGATTTTCTCTTGGAGGACTTCTAATAGACAGGACTCCAGAATTAAGAATAACCAACATAAAAGATCTACATCACCTTTCCCCAACAAAGAATGAAGAATATTGTTTTATGGCAACTTCTCTCAGAACAAGAAGTGGATTTGACTATGTGATACATCATTCTCCCGGAGCTTTAGATGGTTACATGAAACATCAAATGAAAGAAGCCGTGCATGCTGGACAAGTATTTTCTCTTAAAGAAAATGCTTCGTTCTAAATTTCAGTGCTTTTATTTTCCAGATCGGTAACCTTCTCAAAAAGATCAACATACTCTTCGGAAGATAATCCAATTTCCAACTCAGATTCTCCCTCTTCTCTCCCGAAATTATTATCTGTTTTATTTTTAATTTGATAATCTCCCGATAATTCTAGATAAATTCTTTTTTTTACAAATTTTTCAGCCAATTCTTTAACACTGTCTGCTTCAACACTTAATCTATTATTACCTTCCCTGTAGTCAATGCAATAGGTGGTACTAGTTTTCCTATCTCTTCTTTCGATATATCTAGAAACCTCAAAAATTAGTTCTTTTCTCATTAGTTGATCTTAACGACTTTGATTTTGAAAATCAAAGTCTTTCCAGCAAGTGGATGATTCAAATCTAGTGTTACCGTATCGGTATCAACCTTTGAAATTCTAACTGGGAATTGTTTTCCTTCAGGAGTTCCCATAACAAGCATCATACCCGGCTTTGGTTCCTGATCCTTTGGCAAGGCACTTCTTGGAATTTCTTTCATAAGTTGAGGATTCGCTTCTCCATATGCCTCTTCTGGTTTGATTGTAAATTCTTTATCTTGTCCAACTTCCATTCCTTCCACGGCAGAATCAAATCCCGCTATAACCTGTCCGTTTCCAACGGTAAATTCCAAGGGATGAGAATGATCTCCATGCGTTGATGAATCAAAAACTTCTCCAGATTCAAATCGACCTTCATAGTCAACGGAAATCTTATCGCCTTTCTTAACTGCCATCAAAATATATTTTTTATCACTATTTAAAGTTATGCCTGTCTTTTCACCATTCTCAACTTAGTTTGAGAATGAGCCAGATTATAAAATAAAGAATAAATGCGGCAAGAACAATCATTGCTGCCACACCAAGGGAGGGAAATATGTTAAAAACCGAGACCACAATAAGAACAGCGAGAGCTATAAAAAATATTATTGAAATCGGACTTGTCCTGTCAAAAAAACGAACAGCATTAAATGGACGAACATTTTTCTCCCATTCCTTTTGTCTTTCAGTTCTCTTCACCATTAGTATCCCTGCATCTTTCTTTGCTTTATGATGTAGTAAACTATACCTACAATTCCCAGAATGACTAAAAGACCAATCACAATCCCATAAATTATCTTACTATTAAAAGTTAGGTTGCTGTACCATGCAGAAGCCTTCTGCTGATTGCTTGTCAATGTATTTGTGACGTTGGCATTATTATTGGCAGTAGTATTAGCAGCAGGAGCTGCGCTAGCAGGCATTGCCTCATGAATATACTCAATGGTAACATTTGCCTTATTATCCTTTATTCCAACTAACACAACTTTCAAGTCATAGAAATTATCATTGGTAACCTCAAATCTCTTCGAATCTCCAATGTTAAACACTGCCTGCTGTGAAGTTGAAGATACATTTATAGTTGCCTGAGTACTTGTCAATCCAACGATACCTACATAGTGTGCTTCTCCAGAAACTTTTAACTGAGTTCTTTCCTTTAGATACATGCCCTGAACGACAGTTCCTTTAACACTTAGCTCAGCATTGTTATTAGGGTAGGTATATTTCCAAGTTTGAGTGGTTGGTGTGCTGCTTCCCCCTCCAGGACTACCACTATCAGTACTTGGTGTAGCACTAGTTGTAAAAT
>JBAXMY010000063.1:0-5675 GCA_037134055.1 archaeon | reverse complement strand
CAGAACTCAATAAAATTTTCTCCAAATTTAATACAAAATTCAAACAAAGAGATACGACTCCAATTCTTCATGAAGTCCTGTTGGTCAGAAAGATTATCCAAGGAATTCTCACTAAAAAATAAAGAATGCATATGTATTATTTGGAACTATAAGACTTAAATAGCTTAATTTTCAGCTATTTATATGGAAGAGGGGATTGGCGAAGAGTGCGGAGTGGTTGCAGTATATCTAAAAAAAAGAGTTCTTGACCAGGGAGATCCGGGCCTTATAACTGTACCATACATTTCCGTAAGCATGTTAGACCGTCTCCAACATCGCGGACAGAAGAGTGCGGGCATATGCTCCTACAATCCAAGAACCGGAGAAGAAAGGTTCCACAGAAGAACCATAACTCCCCATAAGGACGTGGGCATGGTTCAAGAAGTATTCAGGGTAAGTCATAAGCCCGAATACGAATCAATAATGCAAAGACTAAAAGGAGTATGTGCCATAGGTCATAATCGTTATTCTACTTCCGGAGGAGATCGGGATAATTACTTTTCAGCTAGAGATGAAACCCAGCCATTCCTAAGAGAACACTCTCGTTCCTGGAAAAGATTTGCCCTAGCGTTTAACGGAAATATTGCCAACAGTCAAGAACTCAGAGAAGAAATGGAAAGTGATGGAGGAATATTTGAAACTGAAGTGGACACGGAAGTCATAAGAAATATACTCGCAACGGAGATAAAAATACATTCCGAAAAGATTTCCAAGGAAAAATCAATGAAGCCAGATACATTTGAAGTCTATAAAAGTATAATGCAAAAATTAGATGGAAGTTATAACATTGTAAGCTTTTTTGGCGATGGAGATCTTGTCGTTGCCAGAGATCCACATGGATTCCGTCCACTAGTGTATGGGGAGAATAAAGATTATCATTTCATTGCCTCGGAGAGCAGAGCATTCGATAATCTTAAAGTAAAATCATTCAGAGATGTCCAACCAGGAGAAGTCCTGGTAATAAACCAAAAAGGAATGCATTCAAAACAAGTTTTAAAGCCAGAAAGAAGATTTTGTCATTTTGAGTATATATATTTCTCAAATGGATCTTCCAAAGTAGAAGGCCAGTACGTCCAAGAAGTTAGGGACCGACTAGGACTTGAGTTGGCACTCATAGAACCACTGCAAGGAAAGTTGGATTCAAATTACATGGTTGTGCCAGCTCCAAAAACGGCAATTCCAGCAGCAGAATCATTTGCCAAAAAATTAAACCTGGAATTTAAGCTTGCAATCGAGAAAGACGGCAAAAGAGGATTCATCAACGGACCTCTTGAGAGAAAACTAGTCATCAGCTCCGGATATACATTTCATCATTCTTTGCAAGGTAGAAGAGTAATAATTGTAGATGATAGTCTGGTGCGTGGTGACACAATAACAGAACTAATACGCGGATGCAGAGCTGCCGGAGTAACTGAAGTACACGTTAGAATAACCAATCCTCCACTCAGGCACCCTTGCCCATATGGAATAGATTTCCCAACCTCTGAAGAGTTGATTGCAAATAAATATATCAAAAATGGAGAAGATATAGCAAAACTTGAACGAGATTTAGCACGTCACATCGGTGCCGATAGTCTAAAATATCAGACTTTGGAAGGACTAATTAGGGCAGTAGGAATTTCACAATCAGAATCCTGCATTGCCTGTCTAAACGGAGACTACCCAACTCCCTGCGGTAAGAAACTAGCCGAATCTCAATAATTTGCAGAACATATATCTTCCACCACAGCAAGATTTATAAGCAAAGTTTTTTTCTCAAGCATATAAAACTAAAAAATGGCAGAAAAACAATATGTTTACTTCTTTGGCGAGGGAAATACCAAAGATAAAACAATTTTGGGTGGAAAGGGTGCAAATCTCGGTGAAATGACTAAGATTGGACTTCCAGTTCCTCCAGGTTTCACCGTAACAACTGAAGTATGTGATTATTTTTACAAAAATGGCAAGACCCATCCTGCCGAATTTCAATCTCAGATAGATGCAAATGTCAAAAAGCTTGAAGAGAAGATGGCCCTGCGTCTTGGAGACAAAAATGCTCCCCTTCTAGTGTCAATAAGAAGTGGCGCAGCCCTGTCGATGCCAGGAATGATGGACACAATTCTAAATCTTGGACTTAACGATGAAACCGTCCAAGGAATAATCAAAAACACTGGCAATGACAGATTTGCCTACGACTCCTATCGTCGTTTCATTCAAATGTTTTCCGACGTTGTAATGGGAATAGACATAGATCTATTCGAACATGCTCTAGAACAGAAAAGAGCAACCGTTGGAGTAAAATTGGACACCGAATTGTCTGCACAGCATCTTAAGGAACTCATTGTCGAATATAAAGAAATCGTGAGAAAGAACGGAAAGGAATTCCCTTCGTCAATCAAGGACCAATTGATGATGGCAATAAATGCCGTATTCCATTCCTGGAATGCAACAAGAGCAGTAAAATATAGAGAAATTAATGAAATTAAGGGCCTACTGGGCACGGCAGTTAATGTCCAGGCAATGGTGTTTGGTAATATGGGCTCAGATTCAGGAACTGGAGTTGCATTCACAAGAAATCCTAGCACGGGAGAAAATAAATTCTATGGCGAGTATTTAATAAATGCACAGGGTGAAGATGTGGTTGCCGGCATTCGTACGCCAGAACCAGTTGCAAGATTGGAAAAGGACATGCCCGAAGTTTACAAACAACTCATAGGAATTAGGGGGCTTTTGGAAAAACACTACAAAGATATGCAGGACATTGAATTTACAGTTCAGAAAGGAAAACTATTCATGCTTCAAACAAGAAATGGAAAACGTACGGGCCCAGCAGCAGTTAGAATTGCCGTAGACATGGTATCCGAAGGATTGATTACAAAAGATGATGCACTAATGAGGGTAGATCCGGCACAACTTGATCAGCTTTTGCACAAGGGTATTGATCCCATTGCAAGACAAAAATTTACAGCAATAGCTCGTGGACTTCCAGCCTCTCCAGGTGCAGCAGTCGGTAAGATTGTTTTCACGGCAGAGGAAGCCGCACTGCAGGTAAAAACAAAGGGAGAAAAAATAATTCTAGTTAGATTGGAAACTTCACCGGAAGATATTGAGGGAATGCATGTTTCACAGGGAATTCTCACAGCCAGAGGTGGAATGACATCCCATGCAGCAGTCGTTGCTCGTGGAATGGGTAAATCTTGCGTCGCAGGATGTCCAGAATTAATAATCAGCGAAAAAAATAAAACTATGAAAGTTGGTAATTCAATCTACAAAGAAGGAGACTATCTTACTCTAGATGGCTCAACTGGTGAAGTATTCTCTGGCCAACTCCCAGTTATAGATCCCGAGTTGGCTGGAGACTTTGAGATTCTAATGCAATGGGCAAGAGATACAAAGACCATAGGAATTAGAACAAATGCAGACACTCCAAAGGATGCCGAAATGGCAAAGAGGTTCGGAGCAGAGGGTATAGGACTTTGCAGAACTGAACACATGTTCTTCGAAGGAGAAAGAATTACCGCCATGCGTGAAATGATTCTTGCAGACAATGAGCAAGGCAGGCGTGCAGCATTGAATAAATTACTTCCCTATCAAAAGCAGGACTTCATGGGAATCTTCAAGGTAATGGATAACCTTCCAGTAATAATCAGATTCCTCGATCCACCATTGCATGAATTTCTTCCAAAGGGATTTGATGAAATAGATGCTCTTGCAAAACTAATTGGAGTTCCAGCAGAAAAAATAAGAAACATTACAGAAAGTTTGCACGAATTCAATCCCATGCTTGGTTTCAGAGGATGTCGTCTAGGTATTGTCTATCCAGAAATAAGTGAAATGCAAGCGCGTGCAGTATTTGAAGCAGCAATGGAAGTCAAAAAACAAGGAATGCATCCAATTCCAGAAATAGAAATTCCAAATGTAATTCATCTGCGCGAGTTCAAACTAATAAAAGATATTGTTCAGAAAGTTGCAAAGGAAACTGGCGCCGAAGGCAACATCAAATATAAGATTGGAACAATGATCGAATTCCCAAGAGCAGCCCTAACCGCCGATGCTCTGGCAACGGAAGCAGATTTCATGAGCTTTGGCACAAACGATCTAACACAAACAACACTTGGTTTCTCAAGAGACGATGCAGGAAAGTTCATAGGTCACTACGTAACCAAGGGTATTTTTGAAAAAGATCCATTCCAAACAATAGACCAGGAAGGCGTTGGAGTATTTATGAAAATTGCCGTTGATAAAGCTCGCTCAGTAAAGAAAGACATGGACATAGGAATCTGCGGAGAACATGGTGGAGATTCTGCATCAGTAAAGTTCTGCTGTTCCATAGGACTATCAAATGTTTCCTGCTCACCCTACAGAGTTCCAATTGCAACCCTTGCAGCTGCCCAGGCAGCTCTGGAATCCAAAGGAAACGGCAGAAAAGCAGATACCCGTTGATTTTCCTCCACCGACGGCAATGGAAACAATTATAACCTTAAAATGTCTAAGATAAATAGGAGAAAAAAACCAGCAGGCAAGCAAAAAAACTTAATGAAAATAATAATCTTCTTCGGTCCTCCCGGCGTTGGAAAGGGTACTCAGGCAATTCTTCTTGCTCAGAAACTGGGTTTTAAGCACATTTCTACGGGAGAAGTTATACGCCAAGAGATTGCTCATCAAACAGATTTGGGTAAACAAGTCCAAGATATTATAAAATCTGGTCAGCTTGCTCCAGATGAGCTTCTTCTTCAAATAATGGAAAAATTCTTCGAATCAAATAAGAATTCTTCAGGTGTTGTGCTTGATGGATTTCCACGCACCATAAAGCAGGCAGAACTTTTGGAATCTCTCCTTTCAAAAAGGGGACTAAATGAACTGCAGGTGATAAATCTTACGGCAGAAGAGGGAGAGTTAATCAAAAGGCTTCTAAAGCGTGGACAGGAACAGCGCAGACTTGATGATACTCAGGAAGTAATAAAAAACAGACTCGAAGTCTATGAAATGCAAACTCTTCCAGTTCTTTCGTTCTATGAATCTCGAGGCATAGTCAAAAACGTAGAAGGCATAGGCAAGATAGAAGAGATTCACGAAACCATTCTCAAATCACTGAGTTAGGATAATACACTCTAATCACAACAAATATTATAAACATACTAAAGTTTGGTGGTTTATGAAAGTAAGACCCTATATTCCTAAAGACTGGAGTGGTGGCACTATCTCTCTACAAGATAAGTCCATAGTTCCTGCTACCTATTCAGACATATGCGTAGGTGATTTGTTCATTTTCCCAGTTATTCGTGGAAGATTGGAATTGAATGTAAACAGGAATACTCCTGGAGATACCCCTCACGTTGGAGGGTTATTAAGAACCAATATAGTTTATTCCATGGTAAGTGATGTAATTAAAGAAGAGGGTTTCAAATATCGTGGTTCTCATTTCGGTAGGTTTATTCTTGGGGACGTTAAGTCAACAGCTCCTCTGAAGGGTGCAATCATTCATCACCCTAAAGAATCAGAAATAGAATTATTCCTGGATGCTAGAAATGAATTTGAAGATTTTGTTAAATCTGCGTACCCCAATTCTACATATCAATCTCTTTTTGGTTAGTTTGCATATTCAGAACATTTTTAAACAAAACAATGCTTATTACAATATGAAACAATTTGCATTG
>JBAXMY010000062.1:0-5682 GCA_037134055.1 archaeon | reverse complement strand
GATAATCATGTAAATACCTAAGTCCTGTAATAAAAAATATAAGATTATATCGATTAGAACTATCAGAAGAGATATTAGCAAAACCCGATTTAACTTACTTTTATAATTTAGTATCCTCAAAAATAATGTCAAAATTATTAGAATAACAAATTCATACAAAACCGATATTTTAATATAAAAATGACTAAAGATTATTAATGGGCTAAGTGTGTACATTACCATTAATGTTAAGAGATAAAACTTTTTGTAAATAAACTTTCTGGCAAGGTTATATAATAAAACGAAATTAAATACGCCGATTATCGCAGGAACCATCTTAGCTACAAATATACTTTTTCCAAATAAAGATAAAAATAAACCTTCAAGAAACGATATTATTGAACCTCGACTATAGTTTTCTCCAGGATAAATCTCTGCAAAATGTCCAGTCTTAAATAATTCTATTCCAGACAGTATATGGTTCCATTCATCAATATAACTCCCATTATAAATCAATGGCATTCCAATTTTAATGGCAATAAATAATAGGGTTATCATCACAAAAGGTATAGAGAAACTCCAACCTTCTTTATACATCCACTTGACAATACTTCTAACGCCCCAGATTTTGTTTATTCTTGGGAATTTGTGGGCAAAATCAGCCTTTCTTTTGTCTTCCAATTGCTGTTCTGTCAGCTTTTCATTTTCCTCTTTAGCTTCAACTTCTTTTCTATTAAAGTAGAATGTGAAAAATCCACACACAATAGCAATTAATATTAGATAAAACTGGTAATTTTTAACCGAACCAGCAAAATAACTAAACCAAGAAAGATTGGTCAAAAAATTAAATTGAAGGCTTCCAACTGTGATAATCAGAAGCAAGACAATAAAGAAATACTTAAAATATGGCTCTAAAATATTGTTGTAATGAGATTCATCTTTTTTAATATAAAACAATAACCATAAAGAAGCAAAGATCAGAGAAAAAACGAAGAGAGACTCTCTTCCGATTAAACTTCCCGTATAAAATACAGAAAATAAATTCAAAATAAAAATCATTGTTCCCAAAACTGTCAAGTTACCAAAAAACCAAACCAAGGGTGTTCTTGCTTTTTCAAAAGCTTGTTGGAATGTCATTTTATTGACTTACACTGGCTTTAATTGTTTTAACTCTTTTGATTCCAAGAATATCTTCACTAATTGGTACCTTTTGTTTTGCGATAACGGGCTTAGTTTCATACAAAGAGGCTATGTCATAAAATGCGACTTGGTTTACACATCCAGTAAAATGTTCTGCTATGCCATGTTCAGATTTGCCCAAACTCAATGGTCTGTTTGAATTATAATCTGTCCAGATTTTATTATCTTCAATACTTACAATCTCGCCTAGACTGTTATCAATAAAAATAGCAATATACCCTTCTGTTCCGTTTGGATTGTAGATTGCTAGAACGCTATGCGTCTGACTGAAGAAAGAACCATTTACATTATATGAAACAGTATACATTTTTCCCGATAGATTTTGTAATGTTTGATTCAGAGCATTAACTCTTCCTATTTGGAATGTAACTTTGTTTTTATCTTGCCATAGTTCCCAGTTATAATGTCCAATAATTTCCTGGGAATTATTAAGATTACTCTGCGGAGTCCATTCGGCATAAACTGCGAATGGCCCAGTTTCAAATTTATCTGAAGAGTTTGCAAGGTATAAGGAAGAATTACCATCGAAATAGACGCACTTTCTTGTTGCATCGTATGTCGGATTGCCTGCACCTACGCTTAAACTAGAGGGAATACCTTTGCTAAAGTCAAATGTCGTCTTGTTGTTTACTTTAAGGTCGCTTACCTTAAGATTACTGTTTATGAAAACGCTTTCTCCATCAGCTGTGATGTTCACAGTAGCATTTTTCAAAACAACCCAAGGATTAATGACCAAAGTTGTGATTGTTCCATCTGGCAAGGCACTTACGTTTGTAATCTTATTGCCCTTTGCGTCTTCCAAGTAGAATCTTGATGATGAACTATGTACTATCCCAGACTGGTCAACAGTCATTGTGTAATCATTGGCATATCCAAATGGCAAGAAATTTATGTACAAAAAGAATAATAGAATTGCTATCGGAATTGCAAAAGCCAATACCATTAACCAATTTATCTTGATTGGCTTTCTTGCTTTTGCTTCTACCGTCTTCGCCTTAACAACCTTAACTTCCTTCTTCACCGGTTTTGAATCATCATAGCTCAACCAAGCCCAGAATAAACTCAACTTACTAGGACCCTTCTTCACTTTTCCTGCTTTCTTATCTGCTAAAGCTTGCTGTCTTGCCAACCTGCGTTCTCTCTTGGCAATTTCCTCGTTCAATTCTGCCTGCAAATTCTTAATCTTCCTTTCTAATTGCTGTTGCTCCTGCTTCTTTTCCTCTTGGCTGGCATAAATTTGAGAAGTTAATAACTTAATCTCCTTGCTTCTCTTATCTTCCAGGGATTTGACCAGGGCAATGAACTTATTCTCACTTCTGCCCGTAAGCCTAATGATATCAGATTTAGATTGTGAATTATCGGTCTGGATTTGCCTAATCTTCTGGGCAAATTCCTTTTCTATTCTATCATTTCGTCTTTGAATTGCTGCCTCGGCAATCTTGTACTTCCTTTCTATCTCCTTCAATTGCTCTTGTCTTTCTTCTTCTAATACTCTTATCCTAGACTCATAGAAATTAGCTAACTTTCTCTTTTCAGACTTATTAGCTTCTATACTCTCACTGCTTGCACTCTGAATATTTGATATTGTCCTATTGAAACTAGACTCCATGCGCTTCATTGCCTTTGAATATTCATTCTGAAGCTCAGACTGTTTATTGGCAATGCTGTCCTGCAATTTAGCATATTTCTTATCCTGGCTATCCTTTCGTCTTACTTCTTCCCTCAGGATTCTTTCCCTCTCCTTCTGGGCATCTAACTGCACCTGCAATCTCTCAATCTTCTTTCTTTCCTCTCCAATGAGTTTCTTAATCTCTTCCTGCTTCTTTATCTCATCGAGCTGTGATTTAAGGGTAGATAGTTGTGCAGACATTCTCTCTTTCTCTCTGTCAGATTGCCTGTTATCATTCCTTACGGGCTGATTATCTAAATTCTTAATTTTCCTGCTTATTTCTTCCAACTTGGCTTCTATTTCCTTATTGTTAGAACTTGGAGTCTTTCCTGCTGTCTCTTTTATTTGTTTGATGTCCTGCTTTAGCTTTGCGAACGCTTCCAAGAGCTTGTTGTCAATTACCTTCATTCTCTTATCTACCGTTCTATCTAGATTGTCTTCATAATTAGCCATGCTATTTCACGAGGAAAGGCGTTTATAAACCTTTCTTCATGTCATTTCTTTATAGGGACTACATTAACGAATGAATGGCGTGGAGCATCTGGGAATTATTCTTTCCAGATATCATTCTCAAAGAGGTTGATCTCTCATCAAGAAACATGCTCGTCAGCATACCATACAATCTAGTGTGTGACTCTCCAAATCTATATGCTGATGAATAACTATCTCTATACATCTTAGTATAGAAAGGTTTATAAATATGTTTTATTTCTATTGTTTATGAAAAAAGAGGCTCGTTTCTCATGATAGTTAGAAAAACCTCTGAAAAAATAAAGGAAGAAATCTTAGATACTCTGAAAGAAGCACCTCTTTCAGTGGAGCAAATAAGAAAAAAAGTCGAGTCAAACTGGTCAACAATAAACAATTATCTCGATGAACTAAGCAAAGAAGGGAAAGTCAAGGAAATTATTTCTGCAGACAAAGCAAAAATTTATCAAAGAGTATTCGGAGATACATACTTTGATATTCCAATAACTGACGAAGAACGAAAGAAATTTAGAACATTATTTAGTATGATTCTTAAAAAATATAAAGATATGAACAAGACTCCAAATAAGACTCAACTATCCAAGGCGGCAGTAAAAGTTATTAATTCTCCAGAAAGTGGATTGTCTGCTCTTCCAACAGTTTGGTATCTTTATGGGGCAATCCCTTTAATGATTGCAGATCCTTCGAGAGAATATCCTGAAGAATTTGAATTTGAGCACAAGCAAAAGATAAACAATATAATTGAAGTTTACATAACAGATAATCATAACAAAAAAACAAAACAAATTCAAAAAGAACAGCACAGAGAATACAATGATAAACTTTATCAGTTGGCTGATAATTTTTTAGAAATAACAGAAACCCAAAAATGGGACAAACAAAACGTATTTGAAACATTGAATGAGTTTTTTGTTGCATGTCCAATTGACGAAGACTTCAAAGAAGTCTTTGGGTTTACCGAAAGGTTTGTTTCTACCACAAGAAAATTGTCTTATTTTGAAGAATTGGGAAACAACCGAACTGGAACGAAGATTCTCCTGACATTTGATGCACTTTGGAAATTTATTGCAACCTATAAGTTTTATCACTCAATGAAAAAAAGAATTCCAGATAAAAATGTCTTAAATTTATATCTGGGAAATTCTCTCGCAGTTAGAAAAGCCTGTGCAGAAGAATCCCTCTCAGATTTGTATTCTGTCTATTGGAGTAAGATTGGCGAGCAAGAAATAAAATCTTCTGCCGATGTACTCAAGGTAAAAGAAATTATGCAAGGATGGGAAGGGTAAAAAGAAGATGAGTCAAGCAAGTTTTCTAGATACAAACGTAATTATTAATTATGCAAATTATCAGAAAGACAAAAGTGATGAAATCGTTCAGAAATGCTATTCTTATGTTATCAGCAAGCCAGGAAAATTTATAGTCTGTTATGCAGTTATAAGGGAATTGAGTAATGTTATAACTAAACGTTCAATTATTCACAAAGAAGTATTAAGGAAAATCGAGAACAACACATACTCTTTTGCAGACAGTAAAAATCTTTCTAAAAGAGACATTCCCTTTGCAGAAAAGCTCTACTTATCTTTCTCAAAAATGGATAAAGAAAAACTGAAGGAAACCTTGGCTTCGGAAAGGGACATTTTTGAAATTGAAATTGAGAGGTTTCTAAAAAATAAAGTTGATTTAAGAGTTGTTCCCATAGATCAGATAAAATTTGAACTAACCAACCTTATAAGAGAAGTCATAGAAAATTATGCCGATTGCCAGATACTGGCAAGTGCCTTGCAATACCAGACAGAACAAAAATCAGAAATCTTCCTGTTCGTCACTACAGATAAGAAAGATCTAAATCCGAATAGCTATGATTACCTCAAGGATTATGGATCTCTAAAAAATTATATCTTTCCAGAATTGCATAATCTTTTGTTTGTAGGCTAACGCCTCTGAAAATTGGACAATTATTGTGTGTCTAAACGTTCCTTTTCTTTGTTTTTTCCGAGTTTTAGGGCGGTAACAATGAAGATCTAAATTGCCTAGCACAGTATGCATTAGCAGTGCACAATAGTTTCTATTGCCAGTAGAAGATAGTTTCTATTGAGGATAGAAAGATTTAAATAACACTGATTACTCAATATCTGAGTAATTGATGATGTAAAATACTATGGTTGAGATAAAAGGACTTTCAAGGAAAGAAACAGAAATCATAGCCTGGCTTGAGTTTTACCAGAAATATTTTTTTACCATAGAAGATGTTAAACATTTTTTTAGTAATAAAAAACAAAGATATAATATAATCCAAAGACTTATAAGAAAAAAGAGAATTTTCAAGCTCAATAAAGAGAAATATT